>JAEUJH010000119.1 GCA_016794825.1 Gemmatimonadota bacterium | reverse complement strand
CCTGAACCTGGCCCGTCAGGGAGACAACATCGTCTCGTCCCAGACGCTCTACGGCGGGACCTACAACCTGTTTGCCTACACGCTCCCCAAGTGGGGCATCTCGACGACCTTCGTCGACATCCACGACCTCGACCGGGTTCGCGCCGCGATCGACGACCGGACCCGGGCCATCTACGTCGAGACGATCGGGAATCCGAGGCTCGACGTTCCGGATTTCGCCGCGCTGGCCGCGATCGCCCACGAGGCCGGACTCCCGCTCGTGGTCGACAACACCTTCGGCGCCGCCACCCTGGCGCGGCCGATCCAGCACGGGGCCGACATCGTGGTGCACTCCGCCACCAAGTGGATCGGCGGCCACGGTACCTCGATCGGCGGCGTCGTGGTCGACGCTGGCCGGTTCGACTGGACCTCGCCGGCGGCCCGACGCCGCTTTCCGGAGTTCTCGTCACCCGACCCGTCGTACCATGGCCTGGTCTACACCGACGCGTTCCAGAACCTGGCGTTCATCATCAAGCTCCGGGTCCAGCTGCTCCGCGATCTCGGACCGGCCCTGTCGCCCTTCAACGCGTTCCTGTTCCTCCAGGGACTCGAGACCCTTCCGCTGCGGATCCGGCGCCACTCGGAGAACGCGCTCGAGCTGGCCCGGTGGCTGGCCCGCGACCGGCGGGTCGAGTGGGTTTCCTATCCCGGCCTGGCGAGCCATCCCGAACACCGGAACGCGCTCCGCTACCTCGAGGGCGGTTTCGGCGGCGTCCTGACCTTTGGGGTCAAGGGCGGACACGCCGCGGCGCGGGCGCTGATCGATCGGGTCAAGCTGTTCTCGCTCCTGGCCAACGTGGGCGACTCCAAGTCCCTGATCATTCACCCCGCCTCGACCACTCATGAGCAGCTGACCCCCGAGCAGCAACGCGCGACGGGCGTCGTCCCGGAGCTGATCCGGATCTCCGCCGGACTCGAGGACGTTCGCGACTTGATCGCCGACCTCGACCAGGCGCTGGGCGAGGTGCCGGCCGACACCGATCCCCGTCGCGCCACGGCGGGGGCCGCATGACCCTCGGTGGCGCGGCGGGGGCCGTGGACTCGTCGCCGACCTCTGGACGGGCCGGGGCCGCCTTCCGCCTCGGTCCGTTCCGCCCGGAGCTGGGCGGCCTCATTCCCGAGGCCGTCCTCCACTACCGGGTCTTCGGCGACGCGTCCCGGATCCCGACCCACGGGGCGAGCCTGGTGTTCCACGCCCTGACCGGCAACGCCGATCTCGACCAGTGGTGGGGTCCGCTCCTCGGGCCGGGACGACCACTCGACCCCGCCAACCACCCCATCGTGGCGGCCAACCTGTTAGGCGGTTGTGCCGGGTCGACGGGCCCGAACGACCCGGCGCACGAGTTCCCGCTCCTGACCCCCGCGGATCTGGCCCGCGCCCATGCCCCGCTGCTGGACCACCTCGGCGCGACCCGGCTCCAGGTGGTGGCTGGAGGGTCACTCGGCGGGATGGTGGCGCTTCATTGGGGAAAGCTCTCACCTCTCCCGGTGGACCGCCTGGTGATCCTCGCGGCGCCCGCCCGAACCAGCGCCCAGGCGATCGGGTGGAACGCCGCCCAGCGGATGGCGATCGAGGCCGACTCCGACTGGGAGGGAGGTCGGTACCAGCCGGGGCGGGGACCGGTGGCCGGGTTGGCGGCGGCGCGGGCGATCGCCATGATCACCTACCGGTCGGCCGCGGAGTTGGACTGCCGTTTCGGCCGGGCGCGGGACCGGCGTCCCGGGCGGTTCGATGTCGAGGAGTACCTTCGCCGCCACGGCGACAAGCTGGTGGCCCGGTTCGACGCCCGAAGCTACGTCGCCCTGATGAACGCGATGGATCACCACGACCTCGGCGACCTCCACGAGGCGGCGCGCGAGACCGCTCGCCGAGTTCGCCGGATCGTCGGAGTCGGGATCGACAGCGACCAACTCTACCCCGCGGCCGAGATCCGGCGGTGGGTCGAACGCTATGCCGCCGCCGGCGCATCGGCGGAGTACCGCGAGATCACCAGCCACCACGGTCACGATGCGTTCCTGATCGAGTTCGACCAACTCGCCCCCCTGTTCGGGAACGACCCGGAGCCGCGCACCCCGGCCGATTCAGCGGCGTAACCTTGGCAACCGCGCGCCCCGGCGCGATACTCGGACCTTGCCCAGGAGACCCGCGATGTTCCGACCCCGATTCCCGACGGCCCTCGCCGTGGTGGCGGCCCTCCTCACCGGCTGCCGGGAGGTCGTTCCCGAGCCCGGCGTGTCGATCGACCTGGCCCGGGAGCGGGCCGCCACGATTCGGGATCTCCGGTACGATCTCCACGTCGTGATCCCCGAACGGCCCACCGAGGCCGTGACCGGGCAAGTCGCGATCACGTTCTCCCTGACGGAGCGGCGGGGACCCCTGGTGCTGGACTTCCGGGCGCCCGCGGGCAACGTCCGGTCGGTCGCCATCGCCGGCACGCCGGTGGCGTTCACCACGCCCGAGGACCACGTCGTGATCCCGGCCGACGTGCTGGTCGACGGGACCCAGACGGTGACGCTCGAGTTCGTCGCCACCGACGCGGCCCTCAACCGGCACGACGACTTCCTCTACGCGCTCTTCGTGCCCGACCGGGCCTCGACCGCGTTCCCCGGATTCGACCAGCCCGACCTCAAGGCGCGCTACCGCCTGACCATGACGGTGCCGGCGGGATGGACCGCCATCGGGAACGGCTCGATCACCGCCCGCGACAGCGCCGCCAGCCCGACGGTCCAGTTTGCCGAAACCGCGCCGATCAGCACCTACCTCTTCACGTTCGCGGCCGGCCGGCTGCGGGAAGAGCGGGCCGAGCGGGACGGCCGGACCCTGACGATGTACCATCGGGAAACCGACTCGACCAAGCTGGCCCGCAATCGCGACGCCATCTTCGACCTCCACGCCGCCTCGCTCCGGTGGCTCGAGGCATACACCGGGATTCCCTACCCGTTCGAGAAGTTCGCCTTCTTCGCGGTGCCGTCCTTCCAGTTCGGCGGGATGGAGCATCCCGGAGCGGTCTGGTACCGGGCCGAGTCGCTCTTCCTCGACCCCACCGCCACCCGGAACCAGGAACTCGGCCGGGCCAGCGTCATCGCCCACGAAACCGCCCACATGTGGTTCGGCGACCTGGTGACGATGCGGTGGTTCGACGACGTCTGGATGAAGGAGGTCTTCGCCAACTTCATGGCGGCCAAGATCGTGGGGCCGTCGTTTCCCGACATCGACCAGGAACTCCGGTTCTTCCAGGCCCACCACGTCGGCGCCTACGGCGTCGACCGGACGGCCGGCACCAATCCGATCCGCCAGTCGTTAGGCAACCTCCGGGAAGCCGGCTCGCTCTACGGGGCGATCATCTACCAGAAGGCGCCGGTGGCCATGCGCCAGCTCGAGATCCTGGTCGGCGACTCGACCTTTCGCGAGGGCCTCCGGCGCTACCTCGATCGATTCCGGTTCGGCAACGCCGCCTGGCCCGAGCTGATCGCCATTCTGGACGACCTGACGCCCGAGGATCTGGCCGCCTGGAGCCGGGCGTGGGTCGAGGAACCGGGCCGGCCCACCATCACCACCGAATGGGTCGACTCCGGCCTGGTCGTGAGCCAGGCCGACCCGGTGCCGGGACGGAACCTCCGCTGGGCCCAGCCGATCGGGGTGGC
>JAEUJH010000118.1 GCA_016794825.1 Gemmatimonadota bacterium | reverse complement strand
CCCGGCAACAGCCTCGGCTGGGATCGCTATCCCCAGGGCGAACAGCACGAGGTGCGCGAACGCGACTACTTCTTCGTGATCAGCTTCATCGTCTGGGCGGCCTGGGCGGCAATGGCGCTGGCGGAGTTGGCTCAGCAGGCGGCCCGCCGACTCCAGGCCAGCGCCCGGCCGCTGGCGTTCGGCGTCCTGGCCGTGGCGTTGGTACCGGCGGTGGGGAACTACCGCGCCGCGGACCGGGCTCGAGGGGCCGACGCCACGCTGGCCGGCGATTTTGCCTACAACATGCTCAACTCGGTGCCGCCGTACGGGATCCTCTTCACCTTCGGTGACAACGACACGTTCCCGCTCTGGTGGGCCCAGGAGGTCGCCGGGATCCGGCGGGACGTCCGGGTCGTCTGCCTGGCCCTGTCGCGGACCGATTGGTATGTGCGCCAGCTCCGCGATAACCCGGAGCGTGACTTCGACCCGGCCACCGCGGCGCCCTACTGGCGCTCGTTCCCGGCGGTCAAGCCGGATTGGCCGCTCCACACCATGACCGACGAGGACATCCGGGCGGCGGTCCCGCAGATCCTCCCGCGGGCGGTGCCGCTGGCGTTCGGGAAGTACCGCACCGTGCTCGACTCGAACTCGGTCGTGTACACCGAGGACATCGTCTCGATCCGGATCCTGAACCAGAACTTCGGGCGCCGGCCCATCGTCTGGGGCCTGACGTCCGGCGGCAAGTACTACGGACTCGACCCGCTCATGGTCCAGCGGGGCATCGGCATCCAGCTCGACACCATCATGCCGGACACGGCCGACGCGAACCTCGATTTCCGGCGGGTCTTCGGCGCCGCCCTCGATGTGGCCGCCACGGAGCGCCTCCTGGCCGACAACTACCGGTTCGGTGGCCTGGCCACCAAGGGCGCCAAAGGCCTCGAGAGTACCGCGGCCGGCATTGCCCATACCCTTGGCGTGCCCTTTACCCAGCTCGCGTTCCGGGCGGAGGAACGCGGCGACTTCCCGTCGCTGGTTCGCTACCTCGAACTGGCCGCCAAGCTCTCGACCAACCCGGGAATCGAGGACGCCCTGGTCGAGGCCCGGCGGCGGGCGGCCAATCCATCGGACTCACAGCTTCCGCCACCACGGTAAGTCCTTTTATCTTTGTGGGTTATGACTGACGGGCTGGTTGTCGAACGGTTGGCCCGGGTCCGGGAGCGTATCGCGGCGGCTCAGGAGCGCGCGGGACTGACCCATCCGGTCACGATCATCGCGGTCACCAAGGGCCACGGGCCGGAGGCCGTCCGCTCCGCCGTGGCCGCCGGCCTGATCGACGTGGGCGAGAACCGGGTCCAGGAGGCGCTGGCCAAGCAGGAGGCGCTGGGCCAGATCGGGGCGCGCTGGCATCTGATTGGGTCGTTGCAGCGCAACAAGGCCCGCCAGGCCGTCGGCCGCTTCGTGGCCATCCACTCCGTCGACCGGGCCGAACTGGCGGAAGAGCTGGCCCGGCGGGTGGCCCCGGATCAGCGCCAGCGGGTGCTCGTCGAAGTCAACTGCAGCGGCGAGGCGCAGAAGGGCGGGGTCGACCCCGATGGCGCTCGCGCTCTCGTCGACCTGATCCTGGCGCGGCCGACGCTCGAGTTCGGGGGCCTGATGACCATGGCCGCGCTGACCGACGACGAGCGAATCCAGCGAGCCGCCTTCGCCCGCCTGCGGGCATTGAAGGAAACGCTGGAGCAGAGCGGCATCAGGGTCGACGATCTGTCGATGGGCATGTCCGGTGACTTCGAGGCCGCGGTGACGGAAGGCGCCACCATGGTCCGGCTGGGAACCATCTTGTTCGGGGAGCGTGAGCGATGACGGACGAAAGCTTCAACCTCAGCGCGCACGACGTGCGGCACCAGGAGTTCCAGCGGAGCCTGCGCGGGTACGATCAGGTCCAGGTCGACGATTTCAAGGAGCGGATGGCTCAGGAAATCGACCGGCTCTGGCGCGATCGGGGGCAGATGAACGATCGCCTCCAGAGCATGATCGAGCAGTTGAAGGTGTTCCGCGACCGCGAACGGGCCATGAACGACGCCCTGATCGCGGCCCAGCAGCTGCGCGCCGACGTCCAGTCCCAGGCCGACAAGGAAGCGGAGTTGATCCTCCAGCGGGCCCGCGGCCAGGCCGACCAGCTGCTCGGCGAGGCCCGGCTCGAGGCCGAACGGATCGTCGAGCAGGCCCGCAACGAGGAACAGCGGATCATCTACGCCAACGAGACCGTCCGGCGTCAGTTCCTGGCGTACGTCACCACCTACCGCCGACTGTTGGAGCGGGAACTGGCCGAGTTGGAAAGCGTCGCGGCGACCGACCCGCGGCCGTCGGCCTCGGTCGACGCCGAAGTGCCGTTCCGTCGACCGGCCTGACCCACCGGGCAATGACCACGTTCCCCGCGTGGCCCGAGGGCGGGCCCGATCAGCTCGAGAGCGAGCTGCTTCAGACCTGGAAGGCCGAAGGCCTGTTCCAGGCCGTCCAGGCCCATCGCCAGGGGTCGCCCCCGTTCGTGTTCTTCGAGGGCCCGCCGACCGCCAACGGGCGGCCCGGCATCCACCACGTGTTCTCCCGCTCGATCAAGGACCTCTTCTGCCGGTTCCGCTCGATGCAGGGGCGCGCCGTCACCCGGATCGCGGGTTGGGACACCCACGGGCTCCCGGTCGAGATCGAGGTCGAGAAGAAGCTCAAGCTCTCCGGCAAGAAGGACATCGAGGCCTTCGGGGTCGAGGAGTTCAACCGGCTCTGCCGCGAGAGCGTCTTCACCTATCAGGCCGACTGGGTGGCCCTGTCGGATCGGATCGGCTACTGGCTCGACTACGATCGACCCTACGTCACCTGCACGCGTGACTACATCGAGTCGGTCTGGTGGCTCCTCCGCCAGCTCTTCGACAAGGGGCTGCTGGTCCGGGGTCACCGGGTGCTGCCGTATTGTCCCCGGTGCGGCACCGTGCTGTCGAGCCACGAACTGTCCCTCGGCTACGAGGACGTTCGCGACAAGTCGATCTACGTCTCGTTCCCGCTCGAGGATGGCAGCGCCCGGGAGCTGATCGTCTGGACCACGACGCCGTGGACGCTCCCCGCCAACGTGGCGGTGGCGGTGCACCCCGAACTCGAGTATCGAGAGTATCGCCACGCCAAGCACCCCGGCCGGGTGTTCATCGCGGCGGCCTCCCGGCAGGCGGCGCTGGACGACATCCTGGGTGGCGGCGACGGGTTGGAGGTCGGGGCCGCGGTGCCGGGCGCCAGCCTGGTCGGACTGCGCTACCGGCGGCCCTTCGAGATCGTGCCGATGCCGGCGGACCGACGGCACTCGGTCGTGGTGGCCGGCGATTTCGTGACCGCGGACGACGGCTCGGGTCTGGTCCACATGGCCCCCGCCTTCGGCGCCGACGACTACCGAATGGGCGAGCAGCACGGCCTCGCGCTGCTCCGGCCGGTGGCCGCCGACGGCACCTTCCACGGCACCAACTGGGCGGAGCTCGAGGGGCGGCTGGTCACGGCCGACGAGACCAACGAACTCCTGATCCGGAAGCTCAAGACCGACGGCCGCCACCTCCGGACGGAGCAGTACGCGCACAGCTATCCGCACTGCTGGCGGTGCAAGAGCAAGCTGATCTACTACGCGCGCGACTCCTGGTTCGTGAAGACCTCGGCCATCAAGGATCGGCTGGTGGCGCTCAACCGGACCATCAACTGGCACCCGCCCGAAGTCGGCGCCGGTCGGTTCGGCGAGTGGCTGGCCAACAACGTCGACTGGGCCCTGTCGCGCGATCGGTACTGGGGAACGCCGCTGCCGGTCTGGGTTTCCGACCGGGATCCGGCCGTCGTCGAGGTCATCGGCAGCGTGGCCGAACTCGAGGCCAGGATCGGCCGGTCGTTAGGCCCGGACTTCGATCCGCACAAGCCGTTCATCGACGCCCTGACCTGGCCCGCGCCGGGCGGCGGCACCATGCGGCGGGTGCCGGAGGTGATCGACACCTGGTTCGACTCGGGGTCGATGCCCTACGGGCAGTGGCACTACCCGTTCGAGGGCAAGGCCGAGTTTGCCGCGCACTATCCGGCCGATTTCATCTGCGAGGGCGTCGACCAGACCCGGGGCTGGTTCTATTCGCTCCTGGCCATCGGGGCCACCGTCTTCGACCAGGCGCCGTTCCGGAACGTGGTCGTCAACGAACTGGTGCTCGACGCCGCCGGCCAGAAGATGTCGAAGAGCAAGGGCAACGTCGTCGATCCCTGGGAAGCGGTCCGGGAGTTCGGCGCGGATCAGGTCCGCCTGTACCTCCTGGCCTCGAGTCAGGTCTGGCTCCCGAAGCCGTTCGACCGCGCGGCCATTCCCGATTCGGCCGGCGGCTTCCTCAACACGCTCCGGAACACCTACACGTTCCTCGCGCTCTACGCCGGCGACGCGGCGGCCGAGGGCGGCGAGGAGACCCTGCTGGACCGCTGGATCCAGAGTCGCCTCGCCTCGACCGTTCAGGCGGTCACGACCTCCTGGGAGGGCTACGACGCCACGACCGGCGTCCGGGCCGTCATGGACTTCGTCGAGGAACTGTCGAACTGGTACGTCCGGCAGAGCCGGGCCCGGTTCTGGGCGCCCGATCGGGCCGCCGACCCCGCCGCCGTCCGGACCCTGCGGCACTGTCTCCTCACCGTGGCCCGGCTGATCGCCCCGGCGGCGCCGTTCGCGAGCGACTGGCTCCATCGGGCCCTGGCGGGCACCTCGGTCCACCTGGCCGACTTTCCCGCGGTCGACCCGAGCCGGATCGATCCGGATCTGGAGCGGGCCATGGACGGAATCCGGCGGCTCGCCTCGCTGGGCCGAAGCGCCCGCGAGGCCGGCAACCGCCGGGTTCGGCAGCCGCTCGCCACGATGCGCGTCGCGGTCCCGAAGGGCGTCGACAACGCCCGGTTCCACGAGTTGCTCGAGCTGCTGGCCCAGGAAGTCAACGTCGGGCGGATCGAGCTGGTGTCGTCCGACGCCGAGTTGGTCCGGCTCCGCGCCAAGGCCAACTTCCGCGCCCTGGGCAAACGATTCGGCAAGCGAACGCCCGAGGTGGCCGCGGTGGTGACGGCGCTCGAGCCGGACGCGCTCCGGGCGCTCGAGGCGGGTCGTCCGGTGGCCGCGGCCCTGGCCGGCGAGCCGATCGAGATCCTGCCCGAGGACGTCGTGATCGAGCGGGAAGTGACCTCCGACTGGCTGGTCCAGAGCGCCGGCACGTTCGTGGTGGCGCTCGACCCGACCGTCACCCCCGACCTGGCCCGAGCTGGCCTGGCCCGCGAGGTGGTCAGTCGGGTGCAGCGGCTCCGGAAGGACGCCGGCTATCGCTACACCGTTCGGATCGCGCTCGGCGTCGCGGGTGACGCCGAGGTCCTCGCGGCGGTCCGGGAGCATGAGCAGTTCATTCGAGGAGAAACTCTGGCCCGATCTCTCGAGGTCGGCGACGTGCTGGACCCCTGCGATGCCCGCGACGAGGCGCGCATCGACGACACTCACGCGATCCTCACCGTCCGCCAGTGGACCTGAGCGATCGAATGATCGACCGAGGTGGTAGATGAACAAGGAACAGCTCAAGCACCTGGAGCATCGGTTGCTGGACGAACGGGCGCGGGTCATGAAGGAGCTCGGGTACTACGACGACGCCTTCAATTCGACGCTCCAGAACTCCGACGGCGACCTGTCCTCCTACTCGTTCCACATGGCGGATCAGGGCACCGACACGATGGAGCGCGAGAAGCAATTCCTCTTCGCGTCGCAGGAGGGCCGGTACCTCTGGCACGTCAACCAGGCGTTGCGGCGGCTCTATGCCGCGCCCGACCAGTTCGGCAAGTGCCACACCTGCGGCAAGGACATCAGCTTCGAGCGCCTCGACGCGCTGCCGCATGCCCGGCTCTGCATCAGCTGCAAGGAAAAGGAAGAGGATGAAAAGCGGCGCTAGTCCGCACCGGCTCTTCTGGCCGCTGGCCCTGGTGTGGATCGCGGCCGACGTCGTCACCAAGCGATGGGCCGAGACCGCGCTCGTGCCCTACGTGCCGGTCGAGGTCGTCGGCGATTGGCTGCGCTGGCGGCTGGCTTACAACCCGGGCGCCGCGTTCAGCCTCCACCTCGGTCCGTATTCGCGGTGGATCTTCATGGCGATCGCGGCGGTCGCCGTGGTCGGGATTTCCTGGCGGGCCCGGGCCGCCGACTGGAACGAGTGGTTGCGCCAGATCGCGGCGGCTCTCGTCGTCGGTGGTGCCACCGGCAACCTGATCGACCGGATCCGCCACGACATCGGCGTCGTCGATTTCGTCGACGTCGGCCTGGGCCTCAGCCGGTTCCCGACCTTCAACGTGGCGGATGCCGGGGTCAGCTGCGGCGCCATCGCCCTCGCGGTGTCGTTCTGGCTCGAGGACGCCCGCAAGGCTCGCGAAGCCGCCGCCCGGGCGGATTCGGCCTGAGGCTCCGCTGGCTACCGCCGCGTTTTCCGTCCTCGTCGCCGCCACCGAGCGCATCGATCGTTTTCTCGCCGACCAGTTGAGTCTGTCCCGAACCCAGGCGGCCCGTCTCGTGGCCGCCGGGAAGGTCCGGGTGGGTGGGGAAGTGGCCCGCGCCTCCCGGAAGCTGGCCCGCCGCGACGAGGTCGTCGTGACCCTCGACGACGAAGCCCCGCCGCGGGTCCTGGCGCCGCACGACATCCCGCTCACGATCTGCTGGGAGGACGAGCACCTCGCCGTCATCGACAAGCCGGCTGGCCTCGTGGTGCACCCGGCCCCGGGGCACTGGGACGACACCCTGGTCAACGCCCTCGTAGCCCGGGGCACGACGCTCTCCGAAGGGGCGGCGGGGCGGCCCGGGATCGTCCACCGGCTCGATCGGGACACCTCCGGCCTGATGGTGGTCGCCAAGTCCGACCTGGCCCATCGTCGCCTCGGCACCGCCATCGCGGCCCGGACGGTCAAACGGGCGTACGCGGTCCTCTCGTGGGGCCACCTGTCGGAGTCGCCCCTCGAGGTCAACGCCCCGATCGGGCGCCACCAGACCGATCGGAAGCGAATGGTGATCCGGCCCGACGGTCGGGCCGCCAGGACCGATTTCAGCGTGGTCGGCCGCTTCGAGGTGGCCGAGCTGCTCCGGGCGGAGCTTCATTCCGGCCGGACCCACCAGATCCGGGTCCACCTCCAAAGCATTGGACACCCCGTCGTCGGCGACCCCGTCTATGGGGCCGAAGGCCCCCGACGCATTTCCGGCCCCGCCCGGGGTCTCGCGGAACGCCTTGCCGCGGCGGTTCCCCGGCAGGCCCTTCATGCGGCCCTCCTGGTCTTCCAGCACCCCGTTTCGGGCCGCCGGATGAGCTTCCGGAGCGAATGGCCCTCCGACCTGGTGCCAGCTCTGCAACTCGTTGCAGGTCAAGTTGATCCGCCTCGTTGTCTGACGTATCTTGGGTTCTATCGAGCCTCCGATGAGTAGCCTGGCGAGTGGGCGGGTGGTGGTGTGCCGGGTCGGCGAACGCCGGTTCGGTCTCCCGATCACCGCCGTGCGCGAAGTTTGCACGGGAATCCGTCTGGCTGGGGTGCCGGGAGTTGCAGCCCCCGTCGAAGGTGTCGCGAATGTTCGCGGCGTCCTCGTCACCGTCGTCCGGGCTGCCGACCTCCTGGGGGTCTCCGCGGCCTCGGCCGGGCCTTCGCCGTGGCTGGTGGTGCTCCAGTTTCGGGGCGGCCGGGTGGGCGTGGGCGTCGACGAGGTTCTCGACCTCGAGGCCGAGGGATCGTCGGTCGATCGGTTCGACATCGAGGGGGCCCTCGACCCGATCTTCGGCCCCGCTACCTGAGCGTGACGGGCCCGCGCGGCGGGCTCGCTGACAACGAAGCAGGACCCGGCGCCGGTTCGACCGGCCCGGGCACTCGTGGGGAGGTACTTCGTGGCGCACACCGTGCTCGTTTGCGATGACGCGATGTTCATGCGAACCATGATCGCGGACATCCTGACCCAGGCTGGCTTCGAGGTCGTCGGCGAAGCCGAAACCGGCGAGCAGGCCGTCCAGCGCTATCGCGAACTCAAGCCGGACCTGGTGACGATGGACATCGTCATGCCCGCCATGGGCGGCATCGAAGCGGTCCGCGCCATCTGCAAGGACAATCCGGAGGCCCGGATCCTGATGTGCAGCGCCATGGGCCAGCAGGCGCTGGTGGTGGAAGCGATCCAGGCCGGCGCCAAGGACTTCGTGGTCAAGCCCTTCCAGCCGTCCCGGGTTCTGGAGGCGGTCCAGCGGTTGCTGGGGTGAGGCCGTGGATCTCGGCCGCTACACCGCGCTCTATCTCGCCGACGGCCGGGAGTACCTCAAGCTCGCCTCGGCGGAACTTCTGGCGTGGGAACGCCGACCCGACGATCTCACCCCCGTCGCCGAGTTGTTCCGGGCCTTCCACTCCCTGAAGAGTTCGTCGGCGGCCATGGGGTACGCCGAGATCGTCGCCGTCGCGCACGGGGCGGAGCACCTGCTCGAGGCGATCCGCCGCCGCGAGATGCCGGCGTCGAAAGCGGTGATCGGGTTGCTGTTCCGCGCGGTCGACGTGCTCGACCGGGGTCTCGAGCCGGCCACCGTCGGCGCGCCAGTGCCCGATGCCGCGCCCCTGGCGGAGGCCATCGAGCGGTTCGCGGCCACGGCCACGCCGTCGCTGGCGGCTGAGCCGGCCGGAACGACGGCCGCCACCAAGGCCCGGCCGGCCATGCGGGCCGCCCGGATCGACCCGGCCCGGCTCGACGAGTTGCTCCAGCTGGCCGGCGAACTGGTGATCGCCCGGAACCGGCTGGTCAACCTGAGCGCGGGCCGGGGCGACGCCGAACTCGAGTCCGCCGCCGGGCAGATCGACACCCTGGTCCGCGCCCTCCACGCCGGCGTGCTGCGGGCTCGGTTGGCGCCGATCACCGAGTTGTTCGGCCGTTTGCCCCGGGTCGTCCGCGATCTGGGCCAGGCCCTGGGCCGGGAAGCCCGGCTCGAACTCCGCGGCGAGGGCATCGAACTCGATCGCACCGTGCTCGAGGAGCTGGTCGATCCGTTGATCCACCTGCTCCGGAACGCGGTCGATCACGGGATCGAGCCCGCGGCCGAGCGGGTGGCGGCGGGTAAATCGGCCGAGGGCCATCTCGAGCTGGTGGCCGAGCGGCAGCGGGACTGGATCGTCATTCGCCTGACCGACGACGGCCGCGGCGTCAACCGCGCCGCCGTCGCCGCGCGGGCGCGGGAACTCGGCCTGGTCGTCGACGGCCGCGGGGCTCTGACCGACGAACAGGTCCTGACGCTCCTGGCCCGGCCGGGCTTCTCGCTCAAGCGGGAAGTGACGGAAGTGTCGGGACGCGGGGTCGGGATGGACGTCGTGGTCACCAAGGTCCGGTCGCTCGGCGGCCGGCTCGATCTCACGACCGAGCCGGGGCGGGGCACGACCTTCGAGATCAAGGTGCCCCTCACGGCGGCCATCCAGCGGATCCTGCTGGTTTCCGCCGGGGGCGACCGCTTTGCCATCCCGTTCCGGCTGGTCCGGGAGGCGATGCTGCCCGACGCGACGGCCACCGGTGGGAGTCTCACCGGCAACCGCTTTACCTTTCGGGGCCGGTCGATGCCCTTCGTCGATCTGACCCGCGCGGTCGGGCGCCCGGGGCGGACTGGAACCGGCCGGCGGCCGGTGTTGATGCTCGAATGGGGTCCGAGGGACGGCGCGCTCGGAGTCGACGCGCTCCTCGGGCAGCACGACGTGTTGCTCGAAAGGATCGAAGCCCCCCGGACTCTCCCGGGCTGGGTCAACGGTGCCACGATTCTGGCGGACGGGGCGCCGGCGTTCCTGCTGGATCCAACCGCCCTCTTCTAGGCGAGGCGAGTCGGTATGGTGGACGCGCAGAAACTGAGCGAGGCGGAACGGGACGCGCTCCGGGAAATCGCCAACATCGGGGCCGGCCACGCCGCCACCGCGTTGTCGCAGATGACCGGCCGCAAGATCATGATCGACGTGCCGGAGGTCGAGGTAAAGCGGCTCGAGGAAGCCGCCGAACTCCTCGGCCCGGCCGACACGATCGTGGCGGCCGTGCTCATGCACATGATGGGCGACCTGACCGGCCGGACCCTGCTGGTCCTGCCGGAACGATCGGCCCGGGCCCTTTGCGCCATCCTGCTCCGCCGGGAAGACACCGGCGCGGCCTTCACCGACATGCAGCGCTCCACCGTCATGGAGACGGGCAACATCCTCTGCAGCGCCTACCTCAACGCGCTGTCCGATTTCATGGGGATGATGCTGGTGCCCTCGGTCCCGGCCCTGGTCGTCGACCAGGCCGGCGCCGTGCTCACGACCGCCTACCTGAACTTCGGCCACGCCCGGGATCACGTGATCTGCGTCGAAACCGCCTTCCGGATCGCCGGGTCGGAGGAAGCGGTGACTGGCCAGTTCATCCTGATGCCCGACGTCGCGTCGTTGACCGCGATTTTCGACGCGATTCATCTCGCCAAGTAAGCGATGACCCACCCGCCGGCGTCCGAGCGTGAGTTGACCGTGCTGCGCTCCCTGGCGCGGCGCATCGACCCCTCGGATTCCGGGGCCCACAACAATCTCGGGGTCCTCTACTACGAGCGCGACATGGTCTCCGAGGCCATTGCCGCGTTTGCCCGGGCGCTGGAACTCGACCCGCACATGCGGGTGGCCCAGGAAAACCTCGAGACCGTCCAGCGCGAAACCGGGTTCTACGACCGGAAGATCGGCGAACTCCGGGAGCAGATTGCCCGCCGGCCCGACGACCGCCAGCTCCGGCTCGATCTGGGCCGCGCCTATCTGGCGCTCAACCAGTACGATCGAGCCGCCGACCAGTTCGAGGAGCTGCTCCGGAGCCACCCCGACGACGGAACCGCCCTGGTTCAGCTCGGCCTCGTCGAGCAGGCCCGGAATCGCCACGACCTCGCCGCCGAGTGGTTCGAGCGGGCCGTGGCGGTGGACCCCCGGAGCACGGTGGCGCGCCTCTACCTCGGTCAGGCGCTCTACAACCGCGGGCTGGTCGACGCCGCCCTGACGGTGCTGTCGGAGGCGGCCCGCATCAACCCCGAGCACGCCGACGTCCAGTACCTGCTCGGCTTCGTCTATGGCGATCTCGGCTATCAGGATGCCGCCCGCGCGGCCACCCGCAAGGCCGTCACCCTCAATCCGTCGCTCGCCAACGCCCAGGCCAACCTCCGGATTTCGGGGCGGAAGCGGGGTGCCCCGGCCGCCGCCGGCAGCACGACGGCCGCTCCGGCGGCCCCCGAGGCCCATCTCAACCTGGCCCTCGCGTTCCGGCGGCGCGGCTACTTCGTCGAGGCACTCCGCGAATATCGGCTCGCCCTCGAGGCCGGAGAGGATCGCCGGCCGGCGCAGGAGGGGATGGCGGAGATCTACCTGCTCCAGCGCGAAGCCGGCCTGGCGCTCGATCTCTACGCCCACCTGATCGAGGCCGACGGCCACAATCCCAAGCTCTGGAACGAGCGCGGGGTGGTGCTGCATCAGGCCGGCCGCCGCGCCGACGCCCGGGCCGCCTACCAGGAAGCCGTCCGCCTCGACGACCAGTACGCCCTGGCGTGGAACAACCTGGCCGTGCTCCTCGCTGGCGAGGCCGAGCCGGATCCGGCGGTGGCGGCGTTCGAGCGGTCGCTCGCGGCCCGCCCCGACTTCGAGGCGGCCCGCCTCAACCTCGCGCTCTTCAACTTCCAGCGGCA
>JAEUJH010000115.1 GCA_016794825.1 Gemmatimonadota bacterium | reverse complement strand
ATCCCGAACGTCGGCGCCCGGAACATCCCGGGAATCGAGGTGATCGGGAGGAAGCCGCCTTCCTGCAGTTCCGCGACCGCGGTTCCGGCAAAGATGAACGCCATCAGGTAGAGGAACCCGCTGGTCACCCCGAAGAACGGCTTGAGCGGGAGCCGCACCCCGAACCGATTGATGGCGACGTAGACCACGGCCAGCACGGCCGCCGCCGCGACGAACCCCGCCGCGATCGGGCCGGTCGCCGCCGCGCTTCCGCCGGACACCGCGAGCGCCTTGTAGAACAGGACCGTCTCGAACCCCTCGCGATAGACCGCCAGGAACGCCACCGTCGCCAACGCCAGGACCGAGCGCTTGCCGAGGGCCTCGCTGAGGCGGCTCTTCACGAACTGGTTCCACCGAGCCACTTCCATCTTGGAAAGCAGCCAGTAGCTGACCGAGAACAGCATGACGGTGGCGACCACCATCGTGATGCCCTCGAGAGCTTCCTGGTGGGCGGGCCCGACCCGGAAAACCGTCTCGATGGCCACGGCGGTGAGGAGCGACAGTCCGATGGCCGCCCCGACCCCGAGGTGAACGTCCCGTTTCCGGTCGCCCGCTCCCATCTTGACCAGGAACGCGATCAACGCGCCGACCACCAGGATCGCCTCGAGCCCCTCCCGGACCAGGATCAGGAAGGACTGGATGAACAGGGACACCGGCGTGAACGAGGTCCCGATCAGCCGCTCGGATCGATCGAGCAACCGGGCCAACTCCTCCCGAGTTGCCGCCAGCTGGACCGGATCGCGAAGCTCCCGCGCCTCGGCAAACGCCTTCTCGGCCCGGACGACCAGGGGGCCATCCTTGAGCCGCAGCTCCTTTTCGACCGCCTCGAACGCCATGTACGCGTTGAGCGCCGAGCTCCGCGAGTCATCCCAGCGCCCGGCCTCGGCCAAGGCAAAGGCCGAATCGAGCCGGGCCCGAACCAGGGTAAAGACCGGCCTGAAATCCCGGCGCCGAGCGCCGCCGGAGGCCGCCCGAACCGCCGCAACCCGGGCCGCATCGTCGGTGTCGAGGGAGTCGAGCAGGGCCGCATCGCTCAAGCCGGCACTGACCTCGAAATCGGCGAGATTGGCCGGGACCGCGCCCCGCGCCGCCGGGAGTCGGAGGGTGCTGGCGTAGAGGGCCACCGCCCACCGATCGTCGAGCGACAGCGAGCCCTCGTACGCCGGCATGGCCGTACCGGCCACGCCGATCGTAACCCGCCGATAGAAATCGAGGGGACTCGCGTCGCGGAAGAACACCGCGTCGGCGAGTTTCGAGGGCGGCGGCGTGAGGGCGGCCCCGGTCGGGCCGTCGCCCTGGCCGGCAATGCCGTGGCAGAGCGAGCACTGCGATCGGTAGATCTTCTCGCCCCGGGCCAGCGAGGGATTGGAGGCGGGCAACTCGTCGAGGGTGACGGCCAGGTCGCGGGCCACCCCGCCGATCAGGGCGTCGACCCGCTCGAGGAGCGAATCGGGCGCGGCCACCCGCTCGACCATGGCGATGAGCAGGTCGAGTTCCCGGCTGACCGCGGCGGCATGACTGGCCGGCAAGCTCGCCGCCGCCTTCCGCGCTTCGCCGAAGAACAGCCGGGCCTCTTCGACCTCAGGCGCGAGGACGATCTTCCCGTCCTGCACCCCGAGCCGATACTCCTCGGCCGCGAGTCGAGCCGTGGTGGCAACCCGGCGGACGACCTGAACGGAATCGGTGGCGGAAGCCTCGGCCCGGGTCGGGCCGATGGCGGAACCGGCGCAGACAGCGCCGATGAGAATGAGTCTCAAACTAGTTTGCCCCATCGCCGCTCAAACTAGAGCGCGGCGATCGGAATAGGAAGAGGGCCCGGCGACCCTACTCCTCCAGAATGGCGACCGCCACCGCCGACAGCTCGGAATGGGTCAGGGAGAGGTGGATTCGGGCCCCGATCCGCTCGTCAACCAGTCGGTGCGCCAGGCCATGCAACGCGATGACCGGCCGGCCGTGGTCCGCCCGGGTCACCTCGATCTCGCGCCACCCGACGGCCCGGGACCCGGGGAGTACCTGCAGCGCCTTGTAGACCGCCTCCTTGGCCGCCAGGCGAACCGCCAGGTGCCGGGGCGGATGGGGCATCCCCATCACGTAGGCGTGCTCGCCCTCGGTCAGGAGCCGATCGAGGACCCGTTTCCGGTGCTCGGCCAGCATCGCCTCGGCCCGCGCGATATCGACGACGTCGATGCCCAACCCGATCACGGCCACGGGAGACTCCAGAACCAATCGTTGAGGGGAGCGAGCCACGACGGCCGCGGCAGGTACCCGCCCAGCACCAGCCCCAGCCAGGCCACCACCGCGGTGGCGACACCTAACGAAATCCACCAGGGTCGGAGCGAGGGCCGCCACGCCTCGATCCGCGCCGCCGCGGCCTCGGCCGCGGCCAGCGCCGCGCCGACCTCGGCCTCGAGCGTTTCCCACGAGTCCTCGAGCGCCACCGCCGCCTGCCGGATCCCATCCCACCAGTCATCGCCGGCGGTCAGGCGGCCGGCTCGGTCCTCGAGCGGAATGCCCGCCGCGTCGAGCTTGGCGGCGAGCACCGCCCGCTCGTCCGCCGACGGCACCGCCTGCGCCAGCTTCCGGGCGGGGTAGCGGGACCGGCGGGCCGCGATCTCGAGCCGGGCCACGATGGCGACCGCCGTGACCTCCGCGGCCCGCGCGGCGGCTTCCCGCCAGAGCGTCATCCAGGTGGTCCGGTCGAGGGCCGAACCCGCGCCCTCCCGGTCTCCGGTCAGGAGGAAATCGCGGGCCACGCCGGCCCGCTCGAACAACGCCGTCACCAGATCGAGGCGGATCGCGTCGAGCCCCGGCGGCTCCGGGACTCGGCGGGTGGCATCCGCCATCCGACCCAGGTAGGGCCCGAGTTCCGGCAGCTCGACGCCGCGGCCTCCACCCGTCATCGCGCCGGCCATTCCGGACGATCCGCCCCGAGTTCGGCCAACGACACGGCGGGGGCGCTCCCGGTCCGCTCCCGGTACCGCGCCGTGAACGCCACCAGCGACTCGGCGGTGAAACGGTCGCGGGGAATTCCGGTGGCCGCCACCGCCCGCTCGATGGCGGCGGCCCCACCCTCGACCTCGATCAGGGGGTCCATTCGCGGATACCATTCGATCCGGACGACCGCGTCGTCGAGCCGATAGTACTCGACGTAACGATCGATGGCGTGAATCGGCCGGTAGCCGAGGGCGGTCAGGAGAGCCTCCGCCGCGGCGGCGTCGGGGGTTTCGATCTCGTGTTCGGGCCGGAGCTTGTAGCCGTCGGCGACGGTGACCGGTCCCTTCCACCCGATCTGGGCCCGAGTGGCGCCGTCCTCGGCCTGGTAGCTCCGGACTCGCAGCACCTCGTCCCGGGCGAGCAAGGTGCCGTCCCGATCGAACCGGCGGTCCGCCATGGTCCCCGCGAAGGTCCGGACCGCCCCGGCCGCTTCGAGCGACCGACGGACCCGGGCGGGATCGGGCACGACCGCCTTGAGTTCCCGCTCCACCATCAGGCGTCGCCCAGTATCGCGGCGGCCACCCGGGCCGTGTCGCTCAGATCGTCGAACACGTGGTGGGCGCCGGCCCGTGACAGGTCGGCCGGCCGGAAACTCCCGGTGGCGACCCCCACCGACCGGGCCCCGACCGACTGGCCGCAGGTCACGTCCGCCGGGGTGTCGCCGATGATGACGATCTCGGAGCCGGCGGGCCGGCGGCCGAACAGGGGTTCGGCCCGCTCGGCCGCGATCGGCGGGAGCGCGGCCCGGACCGCGTGATCGGAACCGTAGGCGCCGACCCGGAACTGGTCCGGCTCG
>JAEUJH010000950.1 GCA_016794825.1 Gemmatimonadota bacterium | reverse complement strand
GAGGCCTGCTTCGTTCCCCCGGCTTCACGGCCGTGGTGGTGCTGTCGCTCGGTCTCGGGATCGGGGCGGCGACCACCGCGTATCACTGGATCGACTCCTTCGTCCTCCACCCGCTGCCCGCCGTGGCCGAGTCCGATCGGCTCGTCTCGGTCTTTACGCGCGGGCCCGGCGGGGCCGAGTGGTCGCTGTCGTATCCGCGTTTCCGGCAGTGGCGGGAGGCCGCCGCGGGCCGGGTGGACGTGGCGCTGTTCCGGGCCGAGGCCCTCAGCCTGCGGACCGAAGGCACGGCGCCCGAGCGGATCTGGGGCGACATGGTATCCGGCAACTACTTCGATCTGCTGGGCGTCCGGGCCACCTCGGGGCGGACCCTGACGCTCGAGGACGAGCGGCAGGCGGCCCAGGTCGTCGTCCTCTCGGAACGGTACTGGGCTCGCCGCTTCGCGCGCGATCCGGGAGTGGTCGGTCGGCAGGTGATGATCAACGGCAACGGCTTCACCGTCATCGGCATCGTTCCCGCCAAGTTCGGCGGCGCGATGGCCGGCGTGGCGTTCGATGCCTGGGTGCCGGTCACCACCCGGCCGGTGCTCGATCCCGGCAACACCTCGCTCACCGAAGATGGCTGGCAGTGGCTCGAGGGCCTGGCCCGGCCAGCCAGTGGGATGACCTTTGAGCAGACCCGGTCGGCTCTGGAGGACGCGAGCCGGAAAGTCTCCCAGTCCCTCGGCGAGACGGTCCCGACCCTGGCCGGGGTGCGACGGCTCAGCGATGCCGGCGCCGGTCGGTTCGTGGGGCCCCTGTTCTACACGCTCTTCGGTCTGGCCGGCGTGATCCTGCTCATCGCCTGCGCCAACATCGCCAACCTGCTCCTCGTCCGGGCCACCAAGCGCGCCAAGGAGATCGGACTCCGGCTGGCGCTCGGCGCCGACCGCGGCCGGATCGTGCGTCAGCTGCTGACCGAGAGCCTCGTGCTGGCGGTCGTCGGCGGGGCGCTGGGACTCCTGCTGGCGTTCTGGGGGCGCGGGCTCCTGGCGGCGGTCATGCCGTCGCTTCCGTTTCCCGTCAACCTCACCAGCGACGTGAGCCTCCGCGTCGTGGCGATGACGGCGCTGGTGACGGCCGGGACGTCGCTGCTGGTCGGATTGCTGCCGGCGCTTCGGGCCTCGAGGCCGGCGCTCGTGTCCGCCATCAAGGACGAGCGGCTGCCGGGATCCGGACGGTCGCTGCTCCGGAGCGGTCTGGTGGTGACCCAGGTCGCGCTGTCGCTCACCGCGCTGGTGTCGGCCGGCCTCTTCGTCCGCAGTCTGACCCGGGCCCGCACCGCCGATCCCGGGTTCCGCGAACCGGCCGGGTTGCTCGTCGTCAGCACGGACTTCCGGCTGGCCGGGCTGGCGGACTCCGCGGCCCGGGTCCAGTTCGACGCGGTCCTCGAACGCCTTCGCGGGCTGCCGGGGGTCGAGCTGGTGGGAACCACCACCGACCTTCCCGTGAGCCTGGGCGGCCACAGCTCCAGTTCCGCCGCCCTGGAGGGCTACGAGCCGGGCAAGGACGAGAACATGGCCATCGAGTACGCCCGGGTCAGCGACGGGTACTTCGAGACGATGGGCATCCCGCTGGTCAAGGGTCGGACGTTCCAGCCGACCGATCGGCCCGGCGCGCCGCTGGCGGTCATGGTCAACGAGGCTTTCGTCAAACGGTACTGGCCCAATCGGGAGCCGATCGGGGGACGAATCCGCGCGGTCGGCGCCGACTGGACCGTCGTCGGCGTGGTCAAGAACGTGGTCATGGAGCGCTTCGGGGAGGCGGCGACGCCGTACCTGTACTATCCGACCGGCCAGCGGTTCGACCCGGAAATGCGGATCGTGATCCGCGCCCGGAGCAACCCGAAGGCCCTCGTCGAATCGGTCCGCGAGGCCATCCGCTCCGTCAACGCCGATCTCCCGATGCTCGATCCGATGACGATGACGGAGAACATGGCCGGGGCGCTCTTCGTCCAGTCCACCGGGGCCACCCTGCTCGGCGGCCTCGGGCTCGTGGCCCTGGGCCTCGCCGCGCTGGGCCTCTACGGCGTTCTGGCGTTCTCCGTGAGCCAGCGGACCCGGGAAATCGGGATCCGGATGGCGCTCGGCTCGGTGGCGGGCGACATCGTCCGGCTCGTGGTCCGGCAGGCGGCTCGGCTGGTGCTGATCGGGGTGCTGATCGGCGCGGTGCTGGCGCTGGCCGTCGGCAACCTGCTCCGGAGTCAGTTGTTCGGCGTCCAGCCCGCCGATCCCCTGACCTTTGCCGCCGTCGTCGGGCTGCTCGGGGCGGTCGGGCTGCTCGCCGCCGCGCTGCCCGCGCGCCGCGCCGCCCGGGTCGATCCGGTCGTGACCCTGAAATCCGAATGACCCGGGGCCCGCGCCACCCCGTCGCGACCCTGAACTTGGAGCACCATGGCGGCCCCGGTCGCCCCGTCCCGAACCCGGTCCGCTGGTTGCCTTGCGGACCGATTGGAATACCTTGACCCCATGATCCGACTCGCCAACATCGAGAAGTTCTTCCAGACCGGCCCCACCCGGACCTTCGTGCTCCGCCAGGTCAACCTGGACATCCGTCAGGGCGAGTTCGTCACCATCATGGGCCCCTCGGGCGCCGGGAAGT
>JAEUJH010000754.1 GCA_016794825.1 Gemmatimonadota bacterium | reverse complement strand
ATCCACCTTGATCTCGCAGGCCGTGTCGTCGTCCTCGACGACGAAGACCCGCAGGTTCTGACCCGGGTGCTGCTGGTGGTACTGATCGAGCTGGGCCTGGCTCATCAGCATGACGCTGCCCGACCAGGTGGTGCCGTTCTGATCGAACGCGTACGGCCCGCCCGCGTGCTCGCCCGCGCATTGATAGGTGGTGAGCGCGCCACTCGTTCCCGCCTGACCGAGGACGTGGACCTCGAATTCGGGACTGCCCTTGAACCAGCTCTCGAAGGTGCCGGTAAACCGGGTCTGGGTCAGGAACAGTCCCTGGGGGGCGGGCGGAGCTCCAACGCTGCCGCCTCCGCCCCCACCGCCGCCGCAATCGACCAGACACCCGTCGATCCCGCGGGGCCGAAGCGAGAAATCGGTTTCGGCCCGACTGACCATCAGCACGGGCTGGGCGGGCGGCGTGGCCTGATCGAGGATTCGCCGCCGGCCGAGGAGGTCGAACCCGACCGGCGCGTCGCGGTCGGTTTCGGCGGTGGCCACGATCAGATCAGCTCCGCCGTTCCAGGCGGCCCGATGCGCCGGGACGGGGAAGTACACCTCGATGGCGCCGCCGGCGTCGACGTCGCGCCGGACGGCCTCGTCGGTTTCGCCCGAGAGTCGGGCGAGGCGGCGCAACTCGACCCCGTTGTCCCGATCGAGGAAGCTCTGGAGATGGATCTTGCCCTCAGCAAACGGCGAACTGGCCACCTCGCGGGCAATGGTGGTCCGGAACGCTGGATCGCGGAGCGCCCGCGCCACGCGCGCCGCCAGGCGTTCGTGGCGAGCCCGATCGAGGTCGGGACCGGCCGGGGCCGGAGGCTGCCCGCCGACGGCCGGCTCGTTCGGCGGCGGGGCGGTGGGGCCGGGGTCGTCGGGGGACGTGCAGCCGGCGAGCAACGCCAGCAACGCGGTGGCCGGCACCAGGTGACGAAACGACATGACTCCTCCTTGGTATGGGACTGGCGCGCCGAATGGCGCGGGTCCCATGGTGGGGAGAAGTGGTGGCGGCCCGTGAACCGCGAAACCGCGATTGGTGGCTTGGAAAACGCAAACGAGGGCGGACGAGTAGGCGCTCGGGCGGTCCTAGACCTCGAGCGCCTCGAGCTTCTTGAGGCTTCGCTGGAGCGGGATCAGGGTGGCGGCGGCGCAGAGCAGGAACACCTTGCCGATGGCCCACCACAACTCGCCGGAGAAGCCCTTGTCGGCCTGGCCGGCCTGATAGGCCTGAAGGTGGGCCGCCACCGGCTTGGCCTCGATCACGATGATCCCCGCCAGCAGCAGGATCGAACTCATCATGAACACCAGCCCGCCAAAGCTGGTCGGGATCTGGGCGGCGTTCTCGGTGTCGAACTGCGGAAAGAGCACCCCGAGCGACAGCGCCAGCGCGCCCGCCGCCATCGTGAAGCTGGCGATCGTCACCACGCTGAGCAGCATCATGAACGGCGACGCCCGGAGGATCTCGTTCGTCACCACCGTGATCGTCAGCGCCACGACCAGGAGCGGCCCGGTGCCCACCCAGTACTTGCTCCACAGCATTGCCCGGAGGTCGAGCGGGCTCGACTTGAGGAGCCAGAGCTGCCGTCCCTCGAGCGACACCGACGGGAAGATGAACCGGGCCGCGATGGCCGCCAGCACGAACCCCGCCAGGCCCTGATTGAGGAACACCACCAGCGTCACCAGCAGATAGGGCACCCGTTCGCCGGTGTAGAGAGGCAGGGCCCGGATGTTGAACACGTAGACGATCAGGAGCACGGCCAGCAGGATCAGCTGACTCCACTGGGTCGTGTCGCGGAAGAACACCCGGAGGTCCTTGAGGATGAACTCCCGCCGGGTCACCGGCAGGAACGCCAGTGCCCGTCCCACCCACCGCTGCCACACCTGGCCGGCGGCGTACTTGTCGGAGCCCTCCTGGGCCTTCGAGAACCCGCTCGGATAGAGCCGGCTGTGGAGGGCCGCGCCGAGGACGATGAACGCCCCGGCCGTGCTCCACAGGAGCACCAGCGGCAACGGGTCGCCGACCCGCTCCAGCCAGTTCATGATCGCGTTGGCCGCCCACTCGCTCGGCATCAGCGGATGGCTCGGCGCCCGCAGTTCCGCCACGAAGTCCACCAGGCTCCGGAACCCCTCGGGGCGCGACAGCCGCTCGGGACGGAGGAATCGGAGGACCAGGACGACCCCGCCGACGGCCCCGATCGCGATCAGGGTCAGGAGGTCGCGGGCCCGCCGGGCGGGGAAGATGTTGACCAGGGTCAGCGTGATGGCGGCCCCGACCACGGTCGGCAGCACGAAGAACGGGAGCAGCGCGCCCAGCGCGGCCACCGGGAAGAACCAGCCGCCGTCATACACGACCCCGTACGCCGTCAGGATCGGCACCAGCATCAGCGCCACCATCCACGACGAGTGGACCAGGGTCTCGAACAGCTTGGCCAGGTAGAGCTTTCCCCAGTCCACCGGGGCCGAGACCAGCATGTCGAGGTCCTTGGCCAGGAAGAAGGTTGACAGGGCGGTGACCAGATTGGAGAGCAGCAGGATCGACGAGAACGCCAGCAGCAGCATGCTCAGGATCTTGCCCGCCAGCAGCCCCCCGATCTCGGGCGTGGTGCCGAGGTACTTGAGGACCCGGTAGAACACGGCAAAGGCCCCGGCCCAGAACGCGCCGCCCACCAGCACCAGCAGGACGAACCGCCACGCCGAGTCGGATCGGCCCTTGGTCATCCGGGCCGACACGCTCCGCCACTTGGGCGACAGGATCTGCGCGACGCCCGCGCCCCGTCCGATCAGCTCAGCCACCGAGGACGTCGCTCAGTTCCCGGGCGTTGAGCCCGCCGGTCAGCTTGAGGAAGACGTCCTCCAGGCTGGCGTTGCCCGACGACGTCTGCTCCCGGATCTCGGCCATCGTGCCCGCCGCGGCGATCTGTCCGCCGAACACGATCCCGATCCGGTCGCACATCACCTCGGCGATTTCGAGGGTGTGGGTGCTCATCAGCACCGTCCCGCCCCGGTCGACGAAGTGACGGAAGATGTCCTTGAGCAGCCGCGCGCTCTTCGGATCGAGACCCACCATCGGCTCGTCCACCACGATCACCTCGGGGCGGTGCACCAGCGCGCTCGAGATGATCAGCTTCTGCCGCATCCCGTGGCTGTACGACTCCGTCAGTTCGTGCTTCCAGGGGCCCAGTTCGAACAGGTCGAGCAGCTCGTCGATCCGCCGATCGATCTCGGCGCCCGACTGGCCGTAGAGGCCGGCCACGAATCGGAGGAACTCCGCGCCCGTCAGCTTGTCGTAGACGAACGGGCGGTCCGGAATGAAGCCGAGCCGCTGCTTGGCTTCCATCGGCTGCGCCACCACGTCGCACCCCGCCACCGTCACCGACCCGGAGGTCGGCCGCAGGATCCCGGCGATCATCCGCATCGTGGTGGTCTTGCCGGCCCCGTTGGGGCCGAGCAGACCGTACAGGGTGCCCCGCGGAATCTCGAGGGAAATCGAGTTCACGGCGGTGAAGGCGCCGTAGCGCTTCGTGAGATTCTTGAGTTCGATCATGGCGTTCTCGTCACCGTTTCGGCCGGCGCGAAGGACGCCGCCCCCAGGATGGGCACCAAGTCGATGGCCCGGCTCGATCCCCCGATCATCGTCCGCACCAGGGCCGGCGACGCCGGCATCTGCCCGAAGGTCGGGTCGACCGCGACCCACCCACCGTCCACCATGACTTCGGCCCACACGTGGCCGAAGCCCCGGCCGTCCGCGATCAGGACCCCGCTAACCGTTCGGGCCCGGAGGCCGCGCGCCCGCGCCAGGTCGACGAACAAGCCGACCATCCCCTCCGGTCCGGCCCGACCCTCGGCCAGGACGCGGGCCGGCAGCCGCGCCGCGCCTCCGGCGGTGTCGCGTCGGATCGACCGATGCACCCAGTCGACCAGGGCCCGCGCCACCGTCGCGGCCGGGGCCGAAGAGTCCGCCGCCGACCGGGCCACGGCCGCTACCGCCGGTCCCACCGGGCGCAATGCCTCGGACGGATCGAGGAAGCCGGTCTTGCCCGAGTCGACCCGTTCCCGGCTCGATTCGCCCACGCGCACCACCTCGCCGGCGGTGGCCTGCCGGCCACCGGCCAGCCACGCCACCCGCGGCAACAGGAACCGTTCCACCGGGGCGCTCTCGATCCGGAAGCTCGCGGCCCGGCCGGTGTCGGGCCTCAGGCCCGCCCCGACCACGCTCGTCATGCCCGGGACCGTCCGATGGCCGTCGGGGCCGTTCCGATCGAGCGCCACCCGGTAGTTGAAGCTGACCAGTTCGAACGCCGATCGTTCCAGCCGCACGCCTAACGCCGCCTCGGTGAACACCAGGCCGCCGTTCTGGTCGACCCAGTTGACCACGGGGCTGCCGATCGCCGCGTGCTCGATCCGCCAGGCCTTGACCGTGTCGTAGCTCACTGGCCGCCAAAGCCGGGTGGTGCGCTGCTCGATGGCGCTGTCGGCTACCACGAAGGTCGATTCGGCGGTCGCGGCAAACTCGACCCGGCCGATCGTCCCAGTCGACAGGTCGAGCACCGAGGCCGTCACTGTCCGGCCCACCTCCAGCCGCTTGCCGAAGGCCAGCCGGTACGGGAGCACCTCGGGGAGCACCACGTCGCCGGCGATCCGGACCGTCCACTCCTCGGCGGCATGGTCCCGGCTGTCGCGCTCCGACATCCGGAGCAGCGAGTCGCCCTCGATCGAACCGGCAAACTCCTCGAACAGACCGCCACCCGTCACCGTCCGGACGAAGGACCGGAGCCGGAGGCTTCGCGTCAGCACCAGTTCGGTCCGCCGGGTCACCCGCCGGGTCGAGTCGGCCTCGGGTACGTCGAGCGCCATCACCTCCGAAAGCCGGAAGCCGGTCGGCATCGTGTCGACCGTGATGCTGGCGTAGCCGATCTGGGACCCGCCCGCCTTGACGGCATAGAAATGCGCTTCGGGGCTGAGCCGGACGGTCGCTTCCGCGATCGTCTCCGACTCGTCCTTCCCGAATTCGCGACGCGCCAGCCAGGCCAGTGAACCGGCCCACGCCAGCAAGACGATCTGCGCCAGGGTCCGCCGGTTGATGGATCCGATCTTCACGGCGTCGCGACCTCGCGGGCTTTTCGATGCATTCCCATCGCCTCGTCCGTCATGCCGAGGCGGTCGAAGAGCCGCCCGAGCAGGGTGTATCCGCGCGGATCGGTCGGCAGCATTGCCACCGCCCGCTCCAGGGTTTCGTGCGCCTCATCGAGCTGGCCCTGGGTCAACAATGCCTCGCCCAGATACAGGACCGACTCAGGGTCTTGAGGTGCGAGGGAGAGGGCTTCCCGAAGCACCCCGATGGCCTCCCCGGCCGCCCCCAGCCGGAGCCGGGTGATGCCGAGGTAACGAAAGGCAGGCCAATGACTTGGGTCCCGCCTGGTCGCGTCGCGAAAGTCGCGCTCCGCTTCCTTTGGTTGGCCCTGCTGTGCATAGAGTGCGCCACGCCGGACCAGGATCGGGGCCGGTTCGGCGGCCCGTTCGATCGCCAAGGTCAGCTGCTCGATGGCCTCCTCCCATTCAGAGGCATCGGCCAATTGCCGCGCCAACTCGACCCGGGGCCCGATCCGGGCCGGATCGGCGTCCAGGAGCTTGCGGAGCGCCAGGATCGCGTCGAGCCGACGGCCCCGTTCGGCCAGCGCCCGAATCCGGATCAGTTCTTCGTCGTCGCCGGCCACCGGGGTGGCCGCCGGGACCAGTCGTTGTTCCGGAATGTCCCGGCCAAATGGCCTCAGGCTGCCGATCGCATCGGGCGCGGGGGCGGCAAGGTCACCCTCGAGCGAGATCGGGTCGCACCCCTCGAGGTTGGAGGCGTCGGGGTGGGCGGAGCGGGAGTTGGTGAGTCGGCGCATGGAGAAGGATTGGTCCGACCCCGGCCGCCGCGCCAGGGTCGGGCTATTGCGACACCCGCATCAGCGCCGGCGCCGTGGCGAAGAAGTCGCGATAGAAACCATCGGCGTACTGCCGCAGGAGCGCTTCCACCCGCTCCAATTTCGGACCGGCCACGATCAGGCCGGCATGGTGACGCTTGTGGAGCCGCCAGACCACCTCGGGTGCGTCGTACCGCGCCAAGTCGGGCCACTCCTGCTTGGCGAGCGACACCAGCAGCCCCGCGTAGTGGCGCCGCGAGGGTGAAATCCGATACGGCTCGCCCTCCCGCCGGCACTCGAGCCGGGCCCACTCGCTCCACAGGTTGAGGCCGGTGGCCGCTTCCACCAGATCCACGATGTGGGCCCCGCCGACTCGCGCCGACGTTTCGAGGAAGTAGAAGGTTCCGTCCGCGCCCTTGATGAACTCGCTGTGCGACGCTCCCTCGCGGAGCCCCAGCGCCTTGAGGAGCCGCTGGTTGAACGTCAGCAGGGTCCGTTCGTCGGCGCTCCGCCGCTTGAGCGTCTGGGTCGAGAACACTCGCCCCTCCTGCGCCGCCTCGAGGGGAGGCGTGCCGTATCGGCTCGCGATCGCGAACCGGACTCGGTAGTCGGCCACCAGTGAGTCGACGTGGAACACGTCGCCCGTCACGAAGCGCTCGAGGACGAAATGCGACTGCTCGTCGCCCAACTCCTCCAGGGCCGGCCAGAGATCGGCCCCCGATCCGAGTTTGCGGATCCCGATCGCGGCCGCCTGGCTCCTCGGCTTGAGGACGTACGGCCCCGGCACCCGCGCCAGGAAGTCCTTGATCTCCTGGTAGTTGATGACCGGCACGAAATCCGGCACCGCGATCCCGACCTCCCGTGCCCGGGTTCGCATCGCGAGCTTGTCGCGGAAATAGCGAGCCGTCGTGTCGCCCATGCCCCCGATCCGGAGGTGCTCGCGGAGCGCCGCGGCCTTCTCCACGTCGAAATCGTCCAGGGCCACGATCCGGTCGATCTTGACCGAGCGCGCCAGCCAGCTCACGCCCTTGATCACGTCGGCCATGTTCCAGTGATGGTCGACGTCCGGAATGAAGTAGATGTCGTCGATGGCCTCGCGGGGCCAATCGGCCTGTTCCAGGCTTCGGGAGGTCAGCAACAGAACCCGCGCCCCGGTCCGCTTGGCGGCCAGGAGGAACGCGTCGCCCTTGCGGTAGCTGGCGATGCACAGGACGGTCAGGGGAGCAGGGGCGGTCATCCGGCCTTCTGAGGGGTGCCTCTCGGCAACCTACCGCCCGGGCGGGGCCGGTCAAGCCGCCAGGCCCCCGGCGCTCAATCCCGGCCCCTCCGGCGCCGATGCTTCCAAGGGTCAGCCCGGGCCGGCAAGCCCGCGGGAACCAGGAGGGTGGGCGTGGTCGGCACCGAGGAAGGCCGAGCAAAGGAAATCGAAGCCCGGATCCGCGCGATCCAGGGCCATCGCGACTTTCCCGCGCTGTCCGACCAGATCCGCGAAGTGGTCCGCGTCACCCAGGACGATGACGCCGATTTCGACCGCCTCGCCGATCTGGTCATCCGGAACTACGGCCTGACCCTCAAGGTGCTCCGCACCGTCAACTCGGTCCACTACAACCGGTCAGGGCAGACCATCCTGAGCGTTACCCGCGCCGTCCTCCTCCTCGGCGTCCGGACCGTCCGGGAGTTGGCCGCCAGCTTCCTGCTCTTCGATCACTATCAGCGACAGTCGCCGGAACTCAAGCAGCTGATGCTCCTCTCGATGGTCACGGCCTGTCACGCCGAACGGCTGGCCGGCCTCGGGCGCGACGCGCATCCCGACGAGGCCTACGTCTGCGGGATGTTCCGGAACCTGGGCGAGGTGCTCATCGCCCACCACTTTCCCGAGGACTACGCCCGGATCCAGATCGACATGCGGGAAACCGGCGGCGTCGGCGCCGACTCCGCCGCCCGCCTGCTCGGCTTCCGGTACGAGGAACTCGGCGCCGCCATGGCCCGCTACTGGGGCATGCCGCTCGTCGGTCAGTCGATGCTCCCGATGGGGACCGGCACCGCGCTCCGATCCGCCACCGAGTTCGGGCACCAGCTCACCGCCCTCGTCTACCGCGGTCCGACCGCGCCCACCGACGAGCAGATCCGCCGCCTCCTGGGCCGGTTCCAGCGAGAGTTGCCGGTGACCCCCGACCTGGTGTCGGGCTTGATTCAGTCGGCGGCCGCCGAGGTTCGCAGACTCTTCGTTGGGATGGGAGCCACCCGCGGTGACCTCGAGCTCCTCGGTCGGGGCGATCCACCCGCCGTCGACGAACCGCCCCCGGCGGCCCCCGCGCCCCGCGGCTTCGACTTCGCCACGGTCCGGGAGGCGCGCGACCACCTTCTGGCGGAAGTCGCGGCGGTGGCCAACGGCCCCGACTTCGACCTTCACCGCTGCCTCCTGATCCTTCTCGAGGCGCTCCAGCGGGGTGGGCCGTTCGATCGAGCCCTCTTCTGTGTCGTCGACGCCGACCGCGACGAGGTCCGCGCCCGGCTGTCCCTCGGGTCCGAGACCGCCGAACTGATCGAGTCGTTCCGGTTCCCGGTCGGCGGGCAGCGCAATCCGATTGGCGCGGCCCTCCTCGATCGGGAACCGGTCTTCGTCGTCGCCGCGAGCGCCCATCCTCGCGAGCAGCGGATCGCCAAGCTGCTCGGTGCCGCCGCCTATGGGGTTCTGCCACTCGTCGTCGAGGGGAAGGCGATCGGGTGCCTTTACTGCGACCGCCGCACCGCCGCCGCCCCGCCCGATCCGGCCAGCCTGATCTTCCTCGGTCGGGTCCAGGCCATTGCCCAACAGGCCATCGAGCGGAGCCGCCGGGAACGGGCCGTCGGAGCCGCGAGCTGACGGTCGCCGGCGGGGTCCGACCCGGCGGATTGAACGACTTCCGGTTTCGGGATATCTTCAGGGGCTATGGCCCAGGAATATCTCCGCGTTCGCGGCGCCCGAG
>JAEUJH010000748.1 GCA_016794825.1 Gemmatimonadota bacterium | reverse complement strand
CTCGGGAACCAGTTCCTGGCCAACATCCGGGAAGTCGATGCCATCGTCCACGTCATCCGGTGCTTCGAGGACGACGACATCCAGCACGTCATGGGATCGGTCGATCCGGTCCGCGACCGCGACGTGATCAACCTGGAGCTGGGACTGGCCGACCTCGCCGGGGTGGAGAAACGGCTCGACAAGGCCGTCCGCACCGCTCGCTCCGGCGACGCCCAGGCCAAGGTCGAGGCCCGCCTCCTCGAAGCGGTCAAGGATGCCCTCTCTCGTGGCCAGCCGGCCCGGACGGTGGTGCCGACGGCCGAGGAGTTGCCGACCTTCCGCCAGTTCAACCTCCTCACCGCCAAGCCGGTGCTGTACGCCGCCAACGTCGGCGAGGCGGACCTCAACACCGGCAACGCCCACGTCGCCGCCCTCCAGGCCGCCATCACCGCGTCGGGCGAGGAGGCCGAGGTGGTCCTGTTCTCGGCCCGGGTCGAGATGGAACTGGCCGAGTTGGCCCCCGAGGACCGCAAGGACTTCCTCGACTCGCTCGGCCTGCACGAATCCGGGCTCGATCGATTGGCCCGGGCGGCCTACCATCTGCTCGGATTACAGAGCTACTTCACCGCCGGCGAGAAAGAGGTCCGGGCCTGGACCATCCATCGGGGCGACCGGGCGCCTCAGGCTGCGGCGGTGATCCACACCGACTTCGAACGGGGCTTCATCCGGGCGGAGACGGTGGCGTTCGACGACTTCGTGCGGGTGGGCGGGTGGAAACCAGCGCGGGAGCAAGGTCTGGTCCGCTCCGAAGGCAAGGAGTACGTGGTCCAGGATGGCGACGTCCTCCTCTTTCGCTTCAACGTGTAGGGGTGCCGGCCAACCGGGCCCGCCAGTCCGCCAGCAGCGCGGGGCACGACGCCAGGAGCGCGGCCTCTTCCGGCCGGCTGGTCCGTTCGCGCTTGACGGTGGCGGCTCGGGCAATCGGCCACTGGGGATAGGGCCGGTCGAGCAGCGTGATTGGCAGACCCTTCTCCAGCCATCCTTCGTTCAACACCCGGACATACCAGCCGCTCCGACCGGTGGCCACGACCCGGTCGATCAGCTCGGGGCGCCGGTGCCGACGCACCAGGTTGAGGCACGGCTCCCGGGGTCCGGAGACTTCCAGCCGGAGGTCGCCGACCTGGAACATGTCGCCGACGCACACCGTGGTCTCGTCGAGCCCCGACACGGTCAGATTCTCGCCAAATCCGCCGGGGCCGAGGTCCTTCGAGCCCCACTCGGCCCGCCACCTGGGGTAGTGGGCCGCGCAGTACAGGAGGAGCGCCCGCTCCGGCCCCCCATGGACCTTCCGATTGACCTGGCTGTCGCCGCTCAGGCCTTCGTGGCCGGTCCAGAGGCGTCCCTCGACCGGCTCCTTGGCGATGGCGCTGGTCCAGGTTCGCTCCATCGGGTCCTCCGCGTCCGCGCGGCCGAGGGTCCGGGGTTGCCCGGTCTGGATCGATTCGATTCGCATGCCCTAATCTTAGCCGCCGGGGCCGGTTGACGTAAACCCGCTCGCGAGCTAGGTTTAGGGGCTGTCAAAACTCATCCTCCCCCTCCCTCCCGCACCCAGGTGGGGGCAGAACCAGACCAAAGGAAGGTGTGCATGGCCCGACCGTACGAGGTGGTCTACATCTTCGATCCTGCCCTGGACGAAGAGACCATCAATTCCAAACTCACCACGTTCCACGCGCTGGTGCAGACGCCCGGGGTCGAAGCGGCTCGCTTCAACCACTGGGGTCGCCGCACTCTCGCCTACGCGATCAAGAAGCGCGACACGGGTTACTACGTGGTCGCCAACTTCGAGACCGACATGAAGCTGCTCCCCGAGTTCGAGCGCGCCATCAAGCTCGACGAAGGGGTGCTGCGGCACCTGGTGGTGCTCAACGACGAGCCGCCGACGCCGCCGAACTACGCCGCCGTCAAGCCGCCCGAGTCCGAAGAGGAGGACGACGAATGAGCCGCCATAAGAAGGGCGATCCGCTGGCCGAACTCCGGATCCGGATCGTCGACTACAAAGACGAGAAGCTCCTGTCCCGGTTCCTGACCGAGCGGGGCAAGATCCTCCCGCGCCGGCTGAGCGGCGTCACCGCGCGGCACCAGCGGCAGATCGCGGTCGCGATCAAGCGGGCCCGATACCTGGCCCTGCTCCCCTACATCAAGGGGTACTCGGGCTGATGACCGACCCCGGGGCGGCCTCCCTTCCGGGTCGCCCTCCGATGGTGGGCACCGCGGTTCTGGTGGTGGCGTTCGTGTTTCTGGCGCCACCACTTTTTCTGTTGGTCCCGCTGGCGCTCCTCCTCATCTTTTCCCGGCCCCGGACGGGCCGGGAGTGGCTCTGGCTGGCGCTGACCCTGGCCGGCACCGCCCGGCTGCTGGGCGACTTCGACCCTCCCAGCCTCCCGGCCCGCATCATCTCGTCCGGGGCCATCATGATGGGCGCGGTGTTCACGCTCCTGGCGCTGGCCTGGAAAGCCCCGACGTTGGAACGGGCGCTGGTGGCGGTCGCGGTTGCGGCGGCCGGGGTGGTTGGCTGGTGCAGCGCCAGTGGCATCACCATCGCCGAGCTCGACACCGTGATCGTCGCCGATCTGCGGCGGTCGCTCGAGGTCTGGCTGACCGACGCCCCAGCCGACCAGCGGACCGGCGCCATGGCCACGGCGCCAGCGGTGGCCCGGGTCTTCCCCGGCCTGCTGGCCCTCCAGGCGCTGGCCGGCCTGGGGCTGGCGTGGCGGTGGTACCACCGGATTGCCGCCCAGCCGCTCGGTCCCGTTCCGGGTCCGCTGGCCACTTTCCGGTTCAACGATCACCTGATCTGGGGTGCTATCTTTACCCTCGGTCTGGTGCTGGTTCCGCTTGGCGATCTGATCAACCGGGTGGCCGGCAGCGCCCTGGTGACCTGGGTCGGCCTCTACGCGACGCGCGGGGCCGCCATCGTGGCCACGGCGGCGCGGGGCTGGCCCCTGCCGGGCAAGATTCTGATGCTGGTGCTCTCCTTCCTGGCCCTGCCGATCGCACTCGGGACGATGGTGTCCCTCGGCGTGGCCGATACGTGGCTCGACTTCCGGAACCGCGCGGTTCCGAATGCTGGAGGCGGCAATGCAGATGGAAGTGATTCTCCGTGAAGACGTGAAGGGCCTCGGCAAGGCCGGCGCGCTGGTCCGGGTCAAGCCCGGCTACGCCCGCAACTTCCTCCTCCCCCGCGGCCTGGCGTTCGAGGCCAGCGAGGGCAACAAGAAGCGGATCGAGAACGAGCAGAAGGCCAAGCTCGTCCGCGCGTCGGCCGAAAAGTCCGAGGCGCAGGCGCTGGCCACCCGGCTCGCCGCGGTCCATCTCACCATCAAGGCCAAGGCCGGCGAGGGCGACAAGCTGTTCGGCTCGATCACCACGGCCGACCTGGCGGACGCGCTCGAGAAGGCGGGCTTTGCCATCGACAAGCGGAAGATCGAGTTGGAGCATCCGCTCAAGCAGCTCGGCTTCCACTCGGTGGCGATCCGGCTCCACCCCGAGGTCCACGCCGAGTTCAAGGTGACCGTCGAGCAGGCCTGATCGGATGGGCATCGGAATCGCGTACGTGGATGGGCCGCGACTGGCCCGGTCCATGTACGCGGCCGCCGACTGGGTCCAGGCCGGCCGCGACGAGATCAACCGGCTCAACGTCTTTCCGGTCCCCGACGGCGACACCGGCACCAACTTCAGTCTCACGCTCCGCGCCGTCGCCGACGCCCTCCAGGCGCTCGGCGACGCGCCGTTAGGCGAGACCGCCCGGACCGCCGCCCGGGCCGCCGTTCTGGGCGCCCGCGGCAATTCCGGGATGATGCTCGCCCACTTCCTCCTCGGCTTTGCCGACGCGATCGGCGACCGCCCCACCGCCGACGCCCCCGCCGTCGCCCAGGCCATCCGCCGCGGCGCCGACACCCTGTATGCGTCGCTCGACGAGCCGCGGGAAGGCACCATCCTGACGGTCGCCCGCGACGCCGCCGAGGCGGCCGAGCGGGCCGCGGCCGAAACGCGGGACTTCGGCGCCTTCATGCGCCGGATGCTCGCGGAGGGCGAGGCCGCCCTGGCCCGAACCCCCACCCTGCTGGCGGTCCTCCGCGAAGCCGGCGTGGTGGACGCCGGCGGCAAGGGGTTCGTCCGGATGCTCGAGGGCGTCGTCCGGCTGATCCGGGGCGATCCGATTCTCCCGGCCGCGCCGTCGACCGGGACCACTGGCGAGCACAGCGCCGCGGCCGATTTCACGGTCGCCGCCGAGCGCGACTACCAGTTCTGCACCGAGTGCCTGATCCGGGGCGAGCAGCTGCCGAGCTCGAACGAAGTCCGCCTGGCCCTCCACCAGTTCGGCGGGTCCGTGGTCGTGGCCCAGGTGGGCGACATCCTCAAGCTCCACGTCCACACCGACACGCCGGAAGCCGTCTTTGCCCTGGGTGAGCGGTGGGGCACGGTCACCTTCCGCAAAGCCGACGACATGCGGGCCCAGCACCGGGCCCTGTCGCATGCCACCCGCCGGCCGGTGGCCATCGTGGTCGACTCCTCGGCCGACCTCGCCGACTCGATCCTCGACCGGCACCGGATCGCGATGGTGCCCCTCCAGGTCACCTTCGGCGACACCACCTACCAGGACCGCCTCGGCCTCAAGCCCGAGGAGTTCTACCGGCTCCTCCGGGCCACCCGGCAGCTGCCGACGACCTCCCAGCCCACGCCGGGCGACTTCGTCCGGGTGTTCCGATCCGCGACGGTCGAGGCCGACGAGGTGGTGGCGGTTCTGCTTTCGAGCGGCGTCTCGGGTACGTTTCAAGCCGGGCAGGCGGCGGTCAAGGCCGGAAACCTGACCAACGTCCATCTGGTCGACAGCCGATCGGCGTCGCTCGGGCTCGGAATGTTGGCCCTGCGGGCGGTGGAGCTGGCCGAGTCAGGGTGGGGCGCAAAAGCGATTGTCACGGAACTGGAAAGGATTCGGGCCCGTTCCGGCCTGTTCTTGACAGTCGATACTTATGAGAACCTTTTGCGATCCGGCCGCGTATCGAGAGGCAAGGCGTGGCTGGCGGGGATGCTCGACGTCAAGCCAATCCTGTCTCTCGACGGCGCCGGACGGATCATCCCGGTCGACCGGGTTCGCGGCCGGGAGTCGCTGGTTGCCCGGGTCCTCCAGCTGGTCGACCGGGCCCTCACGCCCCGCCCCAAGGCCCTCCGGTTCGGCATCGTGCACGCCGAGGCGCCCGAGGTGGCCGAACGGCTCCGAACGGCGCTGGTCGCCGCGTACCGACCCCGGGACTGTTTCGTGGCCCTGGCCACCGGTGTGCTCGGAACCCACGCCGGAGTCGGCGCCTGGGCCGTGTTCTATCAAGTCGAGGATTCGAGTGAAGGCTGACCGGACCACCCGACCGGCGTCGCCCAAAGCCCGGGCCGCCATTCCCCCGGCCATCACGGCGGCGCTCGACGCGGCCGACGACCGGAAGGCGCGCGACCTGGTGGCGCTCGACCTCCGCGGTCTGTCCGACGCGGCCGACTTCTTCGTCGTCGCCTCGGGCACCTCGGACGCCCACGTCCGGGGCATTGCCGACGCGGTCCTCGACCGGTTGGGACGGCTCGGGATCCACGCGCACCACGTCGAGGGACTCCAGAGCGGTCGCTGGGCCCTGCTCGACTTCGTCGACTTCGTCGTCCACGTGTTTCATCCGGAGGCCCGGGCGTTCTACCAGCTCGAGCGGCTCTGGAACGACGCGCCCGCCGTCGCCTACGCGCCGACGCCCGAACGAAAGGTCTGAACCATGCGTCGACTCCTGCTAGCGCTCCTCGCCGCGATCCTGCTGCCGTCGGCCCTGGCCGCCCAGTACTTCGGGCGGAACCGGGTCCAGTACGGCCGGTTCGATTTCCGGATCGTTCAGACCGAGCACTTCGACGTCTACTACTACCCCGAGGAACGGGCCGCCGCGATGGACATCGCCCGGCTGGCCGAACGTTCCTATGCCCGGCTTTCCCGGGTCCTGAACCACGAGTTCGAGGACCGCAAGCCGATCATCCTCTACGCCTCGCACAGCGATTTCCAGCAGACCAACCTGGGCGGCGGCGACGTCGACGAAGGCACGGGCGGCTTTACCGACTTCCTCCGCCACCGGAACACCTTCCCGCTGTCCGGATCGTACGCCGACAACGAGCACGTCCTGGCGCACGAAATGGTGCACCAGTTCCAGTTCGACATCTGGTCGCGGGGCCGCGGCGGAGCCGGGATCCAGGGCATCATCTCCGCCAACGCGCCGCTCTGGTTCGGCGAGGGCATGTCGGAGTACTTCTCGCTCGGACCGGTCGATTCCAAGACCGCCATGTGGCTTCGGGACGGCGCCCTCGAGGGCAAGCTGCCGACCGCGCGCGATTTCCTGACCGTCTTCCCCTACCAGTTCGGCCACGCCCTCATCACCTACATCGGCCAGCGCTGGGGCGACGAGGCCATTGGCGCCATCACCAAGAACGCCGTGGGCGGCGGGCTCGACCTCGCGCTCCGGCGGGTGCTGGGGATGAACTTCGAGCAACTGGTCGAGCAGTGGCGCGACGCGGTCACCCGACAGTACCTGCCGGAAATCGGCAATCGGGTCAAGGCCCGCGCGGTCTCGCAGCCGTTGCTGACCGAGAAGCTCTCGGAGGGCACCTGGCACCTGGCCCCGGCGCTCTCGCCCGACGGGTCGCGGGTGGCCTACTTCAGCGAAAAGGACTTCTTCTTCGTCGACCTGTGGCTGGCCGACGGGACCACCGGGAAGCCGATCCGACGGCTCCTCAAATCGAGCTACGGCAGCAACTACGAGACCTTCCGCTACATCTCGTCATCGTCGGCGTGGTCGGAAGACGGGAAGATGCTCGCCTTCGCGGCCAAGCGAAGCGGGAAGGACGACATCGTCCTGGTCGACCCCGAACGCAACAAGCAGATCCGGCGCATTACCGTTCCGCTGAGCGGCGTGACGACCCCGACGTTCAGCCCCGACGGCAAGCGGCTGGTCTTTACCGGGCTCGACGGCGGCCTGTCTGATCTGTTCACGATCAACATCGACGGCACCGATCTCCGGCGGCTCACGAACGACAAGTTCGCCGACATGCACCCGGTCTGGTCGCCGGACGGGAAGACGATCGCCTTCGCGACTGATCGCGGCCCCGAGACCAACTTCGACGAGCTCAAGTGGAGCGATCTCCGCATCGCGCTCTATCATCTCGATGACGGGCGGATCGAGGTGCTCCCCGGGATGGAGGAGGGGCGCAATTCCAGCCCTCAGTGGGCGCCGGACGGCAAGTCGATCGCGTTCGTCTCCGATCGCGACAACGTGGCCAACCTGTTCCTGTTCGATCTGGCGGACCGCCAGATCTATCAGCTGACCGACTTCTATACCGGGATCCAGGGCATCACCCCGCTCTCGCCCGTGCTGTCGTGGTCGCGGGGATCGGATCGGGTTGCGTTCGTGTACTTCGAGCAGGGCCAGTACGACGTCTACACGATGCCCAATCCGCGGTCCCTCAAGAAGGAGCCCTGGCGCTCCGGCCAGGCGCCGCGGCCCCAGGTCCTCGTCCAGGCCACCCCGATTCCCGGGCCCCGGCCCCTGCCGGCGGTCGACACGACCACGACCCCGAAGCCGCCCGAGATCCTCCGGTCGACGTCGATCTACCGCGGACCCGCCGGGTTCCGACGGACGGACTCGCTCCCGCCAGTGCCGGATTCGCTCAAGCTGCCGGCGCCGGTCACCATCGCCAAGCTCCTCGATTCGACCGAGATCCGGCCGCCGGACACCGTCGACTTCGTCCACAAGCCGTACAAGGCCAAGTTCGAGCCCGAGTACGTCGCCCGCCCCACGATCGGCTACGTCCGCGACAACTTCGGCCGCGGCGTCACCGGGTCGGCCACGATCGTCCTCGGCGACATGCTGTCGAACCAGCAGATGATCGTCGGGGCCTCGCTCAACGGCCGGCTGCCGGAAACCCAGTTCCTGGCGCAGTACATCAACCTCAGTCGGCGCCTCAACTGGGGCATCGGCGTGTCGCAGATGCCGTACTTCTTCTACGACTACTCGTCGATCGAGCCCGGACCGACGGCCCAGGAAAACACCTACGTCACCAACATCCGGCGGCTGGTGATCCGGGACGTGTCGGCCAGCGGATACTACCCGTTCAGCCGGTTTGCCCGAATCGAGGCCTCGGCGTCGCTGGCCAACATCAGCGACGACCTGCTCCAGATCCGGGAGCCGTTCTTCATCGGGAGCGGTACCCTGAGCCGGGATCCGACCCTCGAAACCACCAACCTCGAGAACATCACCTACGTCCAGCCCTCGCTGGCCTACGTCTACGACAACTCGCTGTCCGCCTACGTGGGCCCGTTCCTCGGGCGTCGAGCCCGGTTCGCGGTGAGTCAGAACCTCGAGGTGTTCGGTCAGGGCTGGCGGTTCACCTCCGTCACGGCCGACAGCCGGCGCTACGACCGCGTCGCCGGCAACGTGACGTTCGCGACCCGCGCCATGTTCGTCGGCCGGATGGGCCGGGACGAGTCGCGGTTCCGCTTCTACGGCGGCAACACCGAACTGATCCGCGGCTACACGGCGGGGTCGTTCCGGCGGAACGAGTGCATCGAGGGCACCGACGCCCAGTCGTTCAGCGGGTGCTCGGCCTTCGACGAGCTGATCGGGACCCGGGCGGCGGTCTTCAACGCCGAACTCCGCTTCCCGTTGATCGCGGCCGGACTCGGATTCATTCCGCTCCGCGGCTTCCCCGGGGCCATCGAGGCCGCGGCCTTCTTCGACGCGGGCGTGTTCTGGGAAGATGGGATGTCGGTCCGGCTCAATCGCTCCGATGCGACGCCCTGCAGTTTCGACCCCCAGACCGGCAAGTCGGTGGGCGGCTGCGTGCGAACCCCGCTGACCAGCGTCGGCTTGGGGATCCGCGCCAATCTCCTTAATTTCGTGATCCTCCGGCTCGACTACGCGCGACCGCTGCAACGCTCCGGCGTGGGTGGGGTGTGGACGATCAGTCTCGGACCGACCTTCTGATCTCTCGTTCGATTTCGAGGCCCGCGACCACGCTCGGTTCGCTGGTCGCGGGCCTCGTGCTTTTGGCCGGGTGCCCCGGCCGGGGCGCCGAGCTCCCGCCCGACCTTCCCGCGGTCGGCGGTCAGGTATCACTCCTCCGAGTCCCGCGGCACGGAGGCCTGGTCGAGGCCTACGATCCGGACAGCCTCGGCGAGCCGATCTGGACCAGCCGGACCGAGGCGCCTCGGATCCGCGAGGTCCTCGGCGTCAGCGCCGAAACCCGTCTCCTGTTCGCCGTCGACACCGCCAAGAACCTCTTTACCGTCGACCTCGAATCCCGGGGCATCCGCACCCAGGCCACCGGGATCGAAGCGGCGGTCATGGTCGCCGACGGCTCGGTGTTCACGGTCAACGCCGCCCGCCGAGTCAGCCGGCTCCAGGCCGGCCTGCCGACCCTCTATCGTCCCCCGCTGCCGGTGGCGCCGGTCTTCCATACCGGAACCCTCGGCGACCGGTACATCGCCGTCCTCGGCACCAAGCCGCGGCGGCTCCTGATCCTCGGCGCCGAGCGGCAGCTCGCCAGCCTCGACGCACCCGATGGCGAGCCAGCCGCGACCTATTGGGGCGACCAGGTGGCGGTGGCCAAGGGGCGCGAGGTCGTGCTGTTCCAGACCGAGGATCCGTTTCCGACCCGGAGCTTCGAGGCGGGTGCCCCCGTGCGGCACATCGTCTTCAGCCCGTCCGGCCACCGGATCTACCTGGCGCACGACGACCAGTCGATCGAGGTGATCGACCGCTACGCCCTCGACCGCCTCGCCACCCTGGAGTTGCCTGGAGTGCCGCGACGGCTTCGGACCGATCAGTCCGGGCGGTGGCTCCTGGCCCGGCCCGCCGACGGCGACAGCGCCTGGGTGGTGGACCTGGCCACCGGGCGGCTGGTCATGACGGCCGACACCGAATGGGACGACGACCTCCCCACGGTGGCGGGGGCCGCGACCCTGGTCACTCGGCGGCGCGGCGACCTGGTGACGGTCGGCCTCGGGCAGCCCGACCACCCCGAACTGGGCCGGATCGTCGGCGGAGCGGCCGATCTGTGGGTCGTCACCCCCTGGCTGCCCAAGGAGCGACTGACGAGGGCCGTGGCGGCGGCCGAGTCGATCCTGGTGGCCCAGGACAGCCTCCTGGTGGCCGACTCCCAGGCCGTGGCGCCCACCACCGACCGGATCTTCCTCCAGGTCAGCAGCTCCCAGAACGCGGAGTGGTCGCGGGAATACGCCAAGCAACTGACCACGGCCGGCTACCCCGCCCAGGTCCTCGACCCCGGGTCGGCCGACGAGGGCTACCGGGTGGTGGTCGGTCCCTACGCCACCCGGGAGGCGGCCGAAGAAACCGGCCGGAAGCTCGGCCGGCCGTATTTCATCCTCACCAATCCCCCGATCAAGCAGTAGCCGGAGGCTCCGGTCCCCGGCTATTTTGGGGCCTTCGCGGGGACCGATCCCCGCCGCCGAACCGCTCTCCTGGACTGCCCATGAAACTGCTCAAGCTGGAGCTCTCCGGCTTCAAGTCCTTCGCTGATACCGTCACCCTCGAATTCGATCACGGCGTCACCGCCATCGTCGGCCCCAACGGCTGCGGCAAATCCAACGTCTCCGACGCCGTCCGCTGGGTCCTCGGCGAGACGTCGGCGCGGCTGCTCCGGGGCGGCAAGATGGAAGACGTGATCTTCCAGGGCTCCGTCAACCGACGCCCGGTCAACGTCACCGAGGTGTCGCTCTATCTCGATAACGCGGACGGCGACCTCCCGATCGCCTACCGCGAGGTCGTCATCACCCGCCGGCTCACCCGGTCGGGCCAAAGCGAATATTTCATCAACAAGAGTCCGGTCCGCCTGCGCGACGTCAACGACCTGCTCCGCGGCACCGGCCTCGGCAGCGACGCGGGCGTCGTGATGGAAGCCAAGATGATCGACCTCCTCCTCTCCGATCGCGCCGACGAGCGCCGATCGCTGTTCGAGGAGGCCGCCGGGATCGGTCTCTATCGCGACCGCAAGCACTCGACCGAACGCCGCCTCGAAGAGACCGCGGCCGACCTCCAGCGGCTCGAGGATCTGCTCACCGAAGTGCAGTCCCAGATTCGGAGCCTGGCCCGCCAGAAGGGCAAGGCCGAGCGGCACGGGAAGCTGATGGAGGAGAAGTTCTCGGTTCAGCTGACCCTGGCGCGGCGGCTCCTCGATGAACTCGAGGAAAAGGCCGGTGGCATGGCCACCCGGCACGAGCTGCTGAAGAACGCGCTGCCCGACCTCCGCGAACGCCTGGCGCAGGCCACCCAGCAGCAGGAAATCTGCTCCCGCGACCGCAGCCGGGCCGAGGAGCATCGTGCCATCGTCGCCCGCGACCTCTCCCAGGTTCAGCTTGCGCTCGGCAAGCTCGACGGCGATCTGGCCGTGGCGGCCGAACGCCTGGCCCACGCCCGCGCCCGGCGCGACCGGGACGAAGAGGAGCGCCAGCAGGTCGAGGTCCGCACCCAGCAGGCCGCGCTCGAGCGCGATCAGGCCGCGGCCGACCGGACCCTGGCCGAAGAGGAACACGCCGGGATCCAGCAGCAGCTGGCCAGCCGGGCCCAGGTCGAGGAGGAGGTTCGCCAGCGGCTGTCGACGCACCGGGAAGAGGTCCGCCGGCTGGAGGAGGCCGTCCATGCCCAGGCGCAGAGCCTCCGGGCCCTGGAGGGCGAACGGACCGCGCTCGAAGGCGAATTGGCCTCGCTGCGGGAGGCGCTGGCCCAGCAGCAGGCGCACTGCGCCGGCCTGGCGCAGGACTATGCCGAGGTCGAGGGCCGCGCCCAGACCGCGGAGCAGGACGCCGCCGATCGCGGTCGCGACACCCTGATCGCCACCGCCGCGGCCGACCGGGCCCGCCATCTGGTGGCCGAAACCCGGGAGCGCGAGGCCTCGGAGCGGGACGAACGCCGCCTGGCCGAGGAGTCGCTGGCGCAGCTGACCGCCCGGCGGGCCGCCCTCGAGGAGCTGGAGCGCGACCGGGTCGGGCTCGCCCCGGCGGCGCAGTCCCTCCTGGCCGCCCGGGAGCGGTTCGGCGACGCCGTGCTTGGCCCGCTGTCCGACTTCATCTCCACCAACCGCGACGATGCCGAGCTGGCCGAACGGCTCCTCGGCGAGTGGATGCACGCGATCCTGGTGCGCGACTGGAACGCGGTCAACGAGATCCACACCTGGTACGAGGAGACCCAGCCGGGCGCGCTGGTCCTCCTCCCCGTCCATCCGGGCCCGCCGGACGAAGGCAACAGCGTCCATCCGCTGACCAATCGGCTCTCGGCCGAGGGGCCGGCCGCGAGCTGGATCGATGCCCTGCTCCGCGGCTCGGAGATTCTCCATCCGTCCGGCCGAGTCCTCAAGCGGCGGAGCGGCGCGGTGCTGCTGACCGGAGCCGCCACCCCGTCAGGTCCGATCCGGCGTCGCGCCGATCTGGTGGCGCTCGGTCAGGACATCGACGTGCAGGAAGGGCACCTCCGGAGCATCATCGAGCGGCTGACCAGCACTCGCGAACGGCTGGTCGAGGTCGAGCGGATGGCGGCCGAGTCGCAGTCCGTGGTGGAACAAGCCCGGGAGCGGGAGCGCCAGGCCACCATGGCGCGCGACGACGCCCATCGCCTGATGCTGACCCTGGCCCGCGAGCGTCAGGACGCCGACAACCAGCTGGGACGGCTCAACGAGCGGATCGCCCGGGCGGCCAATCGGCAGTCCGAGGTCGTGACCGCCCTCCGCGAGGGTGACTTTGCCCGAGTCCGGCAGGAGGAAAGCCTGGGCGCGGCCCGGGCCACCCTCGCGTCGCTCGAGGGCGAGCAGGAAGCGGCTCGCGAGGGCCGGGTCCACTGGCAGGTGCAGGAGGCCCACGTCGCCGCTCGGCTCCGGGCCACCAACGAGCGGCTCGAGCGGGCCAATCAGACCATCGCGCTCGCCACTCAGGCCGCGGCCACGCTGAGCCAGGAAATCGCTCAACTCGAGCAGGAGTCCGTGGCGCTCAGCACCCAGCACGCCGAATGGGCCGAACAGCGGCGGGAACGGGTGGCCACCCTGGTGGAACTCGAAGCCACCGCCGCCAACGCCGAAGGGGCGCTGGCCGGCGCCAACGCCGCGCTCCAGACCGCCGAACAGTCGGTCCACGGACTCCGCGACGAACTCGACGGCGCGAGCGAGGAATACCATCGCCTGGAAGTCGAGCTGACCGAGGTGGCCGGCGTCCGGCGGAGCATCATCGACCGGGTGGAAACCGAGTGGCGGGCCCCGTTCGACGACCTGATCGCCAAGGTCCAGCTCCTCGACCTCGACCGGGAAACGCTCGAAACCGAGATCGGTCGGATCGTCCAGGCCCTCGAGGCCATCGGACCGGTCAATCCGCTGGCCGTGGAAGAGCACGCCGAGGAAACCAAGCGTCACGAGTTCCTGACCGCCCAGCGGGACGACCTCGTGGCGGCCCGGCAGTCGCTGCTCCAGGCCATCAAGGAAATCGACGGCACCGCCAAGACCTTGTTCCTCGAGACCTTTGCCGCGGTCCAGGCCAATTTCCAGAAGGTCTTCCAGACCCTCTTCGGCGGGGGCGAATGCGACCTGCGGCTGTCCAACCAGGACGATCCGCTGGAAGCCGAGATCGAGATCCACGCCGCCCCGCGGGGCAAGAAGACCCAGCGGATCCACCTGCTCAGCTCCGGCGAGCGGACCCTGGTGGCCGTGTCGCTGCTGTTCAGCATCTACCTGACCAAGCCGAGTCCGTTCTGCCTCATGGACGAAGTGGACGCGCCGCTCGACGACTCCAACGTCGGTCGGTTCACCAACCTGCTCCACGAGTTCAAGGGACAGACCCAGTTCGTGGTAATCACCCACAACCCGCGCACCATGCAGGCGGCCGACGCGGTCTTCGGCGTCACCATGCAGGAGCCGGGCGTCTCCACGATCGTCGGCGTCCGTCTCGGCGATCAGGAGAAGGCCGCCTGATCCGATGCTGATCCTCTTTCGCCCCGACGCCTCCGCCACCGACGAGCAGCGGGTGGTGGCGTTGATCCAGGAGTCGGGGTGCCAGGCGGTCCCGATCCCCGGGCTTCGGCGACGGGCCGTGGCGGTGACGGGCAACGACGGCCGGATCGACGGCGCCCGGTTCTCCGCCCTGCCCGGGGTCGAGGAAATCGTCAGCCTGACCAAGCCGTACCGGATGGTCGCGCGGGAGTGGCGGTCCGACCCGACGATCATCCGGCTGCCCGGCGGCATCACGGTCGGCGGCAATGCCCTGCTGGTCGTGGCCGGGCCCTGCTCGGTCGAAAGCGAAGTACAGATCCGCCGGACGGCCGAGGCGGTCAAGCAGGCCGGCGCCGTGGCACTGCGTGCCGGCGCGTTCAAGCCTCGAACCTCCCCGTACGCCTTCCAGGGTCTCGGCGACCGCGGCCTCGAACTCCTGGCGGATGTCCGCCGCGACACCGGGTTGTTGATCGTCACCGAGGCCATGGACGACGAGGGGCTCGACCAGGTGGCGCAGGTGGCCGACATCATCCAGATCGGCGCCCGCAACATGCAGAACTACAGCCTGCTCAAGCGGGCCGGCCGCACCGGGAAACCGATCCTCCTCAAGCGGGGCCCGACGGCCTCCGTCACCGAATGGCTGATGTCGGCCGAGTACGTCCTGGCGGAGGGCAACCCGAACGTCATCCTGTGCGAACGGGGCATCCGCGGGGCCGACGCCACCACTCGGAACGTCTTCGATCTCAACGTCATTCCGGCCGTCAAGCAAATCTCCCACCTCCCGGTCCTGGCCGACCCGAGTCATGGCACGGGGCGACGGGCGCTGGTCCGGCCGATGGCCCGCGCCGCGGTGGCCGCCGGGGCGGACGGACTGTTGATCGAGGTGCACGTCCAGCCCGATCAGGCCCTGTCCGATGGCGCCCAGAGCCTGTATCCCGAGCAGTTTGCCCTGCTGATGGAGGAAGTCCGTGGCATTGCCGCGGTCCTCGATCGAACGGTGGCGACGGGTCGGGCCCCGACCGCCCCACTCCAATCCAGCTGACACCGGTTGGGCCTGGTACCTCCGCCCGGCTCCCGTGTTGACCCGGGGGCGCGGCGACGTCATCCTCCAGTCCCCGTCGACCGACGGGGACGTGGCGGCCGGTGCGGAACCGCGCCGGAGATTCAGGGTCTTGGGGAGGAACCAGTGGTGAACGGACGATGGGGCCAGGCGATTCTTTGGGGCGGCTGCCTGGCGGCGCTGGCGGCCGGGTCGGTCGAGGGACAGGATCCGGCGTCGATCGTGGGACGGGCCAGTCGGGCCTACCGCGCCCTCAACTCCCTGCAGGCCGAGTTCGTCCAGACCATCGAGGACCGCTCCCAGGGCGATACCCTGACCAGTCGGGGCACCGTCTACCAGTCGGGCAACAACTTCTTCGCGATGCGGTTTTCGGACCCGGCCGGCGAGGCGGTGGTGGTCGATGGCAAGTACATCTGGGTCTACACCCCGAGCACGGCCCCCGACGTGGTCTACCGCCGGCCCCTCCCGACCGATCCGGTCTACGGCGTCAATCTGCTGGCGCAGTTGCTCGACCGACCTCAGGACCGCTACCGAGCCTCGTACGTCAAACGCGACACCGTGAGCGGCCGGGCCACCGACGTGGTCGACCTGGTACCGACGACCGGCAGCGTGTCGTTTGCGCGGGCCACGCTCTGGATCGGGGTCGACGACGCCCTGCCCCGCCGGATCGAACTCGAGGAAGCCCCGGGCGCCCGACGGATCGTGGCGCTGAGCCGGCTCCGGCCCAACGCCCCGACGCCGCGGTCCACGTTCACCTTCACGGTCCCGCCCGGCGTCCGGGTGGTGGCCGATCCGGCCGGCTGACCGCCTAACGTTTCTCCCGGTCGGCCAGCAGGTCGGCCATCGCCGCGATCCGTTCGGGGTCGAGGTGATGACGCCGGGCCAGCGCCAGAGCCCGCCGCCCCAACTCCCGATACAGCGCCCGATCGCTCCGGCCCAGCGCGGCCAGGTGCGCCTTGATCGTCGCCAGATCGCCGCGGCGCACCGCGCCGGTCAGCGCGTGGGCGGGCGGCAGCAGGCCGAGATTGGCCACCGTGCCGGCCAGGAGCGGTCGGTACATGGTCCGGGCCGCCACCGGGTCGATCCCGGCATCCTCCGCGAGCCGCACCGCCATCTCGTACAGCACCACGACGTAGGACGACACGATGGTGGCGGCCGCGTGGTAGGCGGGCTTCGCGCCTTCGGGAATCGTCACCGGCACCAGGCCCAGGAGCCGCGCCAGCCGCCGCGAGGCCCGGAGTGCCCTCGGATCCCCTTCCACGCCCACCGACGCGCCAGGGAGGCGCTCAGGCGCCGTGGCCGGCAGGGCAAAGCTCTGGAGCGGATGGAACGAGCCCAGGGCCGCGCCGGTCAGCCGGAGGGGCTTGAGCACCTCCCGGCCGTACACCCCGGACAGATGGAGGACGGTCGAACCGGGTCCGACGACCCCGAGGGCGCCAAGCTGACGGGCCACCCCCCAGATGGCGTCGTCGGGCACCCCGATCAGGAACCACCGCACACCCCGATAAGTGGCCGCGTCGTCGATGGGTCCCGAAGGCGCCGGCAGGTCGCCGGTTGGGCGCCGAACCGCGAACCGGATCGGCGCCCCCCGCTGGGCCAGCACCAGGCCAAGGCCCCGACTGAGCCGCCCGGCGCCGACCAGAACCGTCTTGGGAATGGAAGCCACGGATCAGTTCGCCGAAACCGCCGCGAGCAGGGCCTTCCGGTCGGAGGCGCGGGCCAGGAGCTGGCGGGCGGCATCGAGGACGGGGTCGCTGGCCCGACTCGGTTCGGCGTCGAGCGGGACCTCGCGATCGGGGACCACGCCCCCACCCCCCAGAACCGTCCGGCCGCCGTCCGTCTTGAACTTCGGGCGATCGGGCAGCGTGTCGGTCGAGCCTTCGGGAACCGGCGGGGGAATGAACCGCTGAATGACCCGGCCGCTCGGGGTGAGCCACACCTCGGTGGTCAGGCGGAGCGAGGACCCGTTGCCCAGCGGGAAGAACGACAGACGCGCCCCGCGCCCGAACGTGGTCTCGCCGACGAGCGCGGCTCGGTCGTGGTCCTGGAGCGCCCCCGCCACCACCTCGGCGGCGCCGGCGGTACCGCGGTCGACCAGCACCACCACCGGCAGCTCCGGCGCGGGCGTCGGCCGCTGATCGAGGAACGGCGTCGACGCGGTTCCGGTCCGGCCGCGGGCCGTGACGATCGTCTGCCCCGGCGCGAGCAGGAGGTCGGCAAAGGCCACCGCGTCGGCGAGCGTGCCACCCACCGCGCCGCGGAGGTCCAGAATGAGGCTGGAACGGGGTCGAGCGGCGGCGCTGTCGAGCACGCCGGCCAAGGCCCGCACCGCCGCGGAGTCGATCCGGTGGATCCGGACGATGGTGGGTCCGGTGCCCGGACGCTCCACGGACGGGGGCGGCATTTCGGGGGTCGGGCCTCTCGAGATCGTGACCCAGAGCGGCGCCGGCATGGTCTCCCGACCGAGGCGAACCCGGACCGTGCTGTCCTTGGCCTCGTCGATCAACCGCGCGACCTCATCCGGCCGTTGGGCCGAGATCTGTGTCGCCCCGACTCGCAGCACCACGTCGCCAGCCCGCGCCCCGGCCACCGCCGCGGGGCTTCCGGGCACCACCGACACCACGCCGACGAAACCGTCGGACCAATCGAGGTAGAGACCGAGAACCGGCTTGGCGCCGAGCTGATCGGGTGGCACGGCCGTGTCGCGGTCGGACACCAGGGCCGCGTAGGGATCGCCGAGTTCCGCGAGCACGCCCGACGCGGCCAGCTTGTAGATGGAGGATTCATCGAGCGAATCGACGGCGTAGCTCCGCACCGTCTGAAGGACCGCATTGAACAGGCGGGTCCCGCCGGGAACCGGCACGGCCGCCGAATCGGCCGGCGGCGCGGAGGTCATGCCCTTGCGCAGCAACCAGCCCCCGGCGAAGAACGCGCCGATCGCCACCAGGACCGCCACCGCCATCTTCCACCGCGTCACCGGATCACTCCCCGAACAAGTCTGGGCGAGCGCGCCGCAGGGCTCGCCACGCCGCGTCGGCGAGCGCCTCCGCCGTCCCGGTCGCGTCGAGGTGGACCAGGCCCGGTCCCGTCGCGTCCCGATACACGGCGGCCACTCGCTGGTGAAACGCCTCCGCCTCCCGATCGAGGCGGTCCTGCCGCTTCCCGCTCGCCACCTGCCGGGCCTGCCCCACCTCGGGCGGAACGTCGAGGACCAGCGTCAGGTCCGGAACCAGGCCGCCGGTGGCCGCTTGGTTGACCCACTCGACCTCGAGCGCCGGCAGCCCCCGCCCGCCGATCTGATAGGCCCGAGTCGACAAGTCGAATCGATCGGACAGCACCACGCGCCCATCCCGAAGGGCCGGCCGAATTACCTTGGCCACCAGATCGGCCCGGGCGGCGGCGATGTACAGCAACTCGGCCGCCGGGGTCCAGGCTCGATCGTCGTGCAGCAACTCGTGCCGGAGCGCTTCCGCGGCCGGGGTTCCTCCCGGTTCGCGAACGACCACGGGCTCGACGCCGGCGGTCCGCATCCGGGCGGTCAGCGCCCGGGCCAAGGTGCTCTTGCCGGCCCCCTCGGGGCCCTCGAGCACCAGAAAGAACCCCGCCATCACCCCAGCGTGATGATGCTGCTGGTCGCTCCCCGCTCGATCCCGTGACTCATCTGCTGATTGACGCGAGCCATCAGCTTGTCGAAGTTGGCGCGGGCGACGACGTAGGTCTGTCCGACCCCGGACAGTTCCAGCGCCCGGACCGCCTCCTCGTACGCCGTCGTCATGGCGTCGTCGGGCATGGCGCCCTGCGACACGATCTGATCGATCTGGCGGGCCAGGGTCTGGATCTGATCGAGCTTGCCCATGGTGTCGGCGTCGTTCTTGAGATCCTGCTCGGCCCGCCGCAGGGCCTGATACTCGGTGGACTGACCGATAATCCGGCCCAGTTCCATCGCCTTTTCCTCGATCATCACGCCTCCTTCCGCGCCACGAGAAATCGCGGGCGCCCGAACAGGTCATCGTCGATGTGAATGCCGGTCCATCCCGCCCCCGCCGCGAGCGCCGCCGATGCCTCGGGCCGCTCCGCCGCGATTTCCATCAGCAGCCATCCGCCGGGGCGGACCACCGCGAGGGCCTCGGTCACCAGGCGCCGGCTCGCCTCGAGACCGTCGTCGCCGCTCTCGAGCGCCCCCGCCGGCTCGTAGTCTCGCACGCCGGGATCGAGCGCAAGATACTCGGCCCGGGTGAGATACGGCGGGTTGCTGACGACGAGGTCGACCGCCTCCGCGCCGCACGCGGACAGCAGATCGGCCCGCACCAGCGCCACCGAGATCCCGGTCCGCCGCCGGTTGGCATCGGCCAGGGCCAAGGCGTCGGCCGACCGATCGATGCCGACCACCAGGTCGTAGGCCCCCTCCTGACGGAGGGACAGCGCCAGACATCCGGTCCCGGTCCCGACGTCGACCGCCACCCCGCGAGGCACCCGCGCCAGCGCTCGATCGACGAGGCCCTCGGTTTCGGGCCGCGGAATGAGCGCTCGCCGATCCGATCGGAGGACCAACTGACGGAAGCCCGCCAGTCCGGTGACGTACGGCAACGGCTCCCCAGCCGCCCGCCGGGCCACGGCGCGATCGATCCAGCGCCGACGATCCGGCTCGATGACCTGGCCGCGTCCCAGCGCCACGTCGGCCGGCGTCCAGTCGAGCAGATCGGCCAGCAGTCGGACCGCCTCCCGCCGCGGTTCGACGATCCCGGCCGCGGCGAACGTCTCGGTCGCCCGGTCGAGCGCTCCCTGGACGGTCAACCGGCGGTCCACCGAGGCCTCAGACCGCGCCCGCTTCCTCGCGGCTGGCCAGTCGCAGCGCCTTTACCATCTCGTCCAGTCGGCCATCCATAATCTCCGCCAGGTTGTGGACCGAGAGATTGATGCGATGGTCGGTGACCCGGCTCTGCGGGAAGTTGTAGGTCCGGATCTTGGCCGAGCGGTCGCCGGTGCCGACCATGGCGCGACGGTCGCGGGCCCGGGCGGACTCCTGATCGGAGATCATCTTGTCGAGCAACCGGGCCCGCAGCACCTCCATGGCCTTGATCTTGTTCTGGAGCTGCGACTTCTGGTCCTGCTGCGACACCACGATGCCGCTGGGCAAATGCGTAATGCGCACCGCGCTGTCGGTGGTGTTGACGCTCTGCCCGCCCGGCCCGCTCGATCGGTAGACGTCGATGCGGAGATCGTTCGGCTCGATCTTGACGTCGACTTCCTCCGCCTCCGGCAGGACCGCCACCGTGGCGGCCGACGTATGGATCCGCCCCGCGCCCTCGGTGGCCGGCACCCGCTGGACCCGGTGGACGCCCGATTCGCGCCGGAAGAGACCGTAGGCGTCGGTGCCCTTGATCGCCACGATCGCTTCCTTGATGCCGCCGAGCGCGGCGTCACTCACCGACATCGGCTCGACCCGGAGCCCGTGCCGCTCGGCAAAACGGGTGTACATCCGGAGCAGTTCGGCGGCAAACAGGGCCGCCTCGTCGCCCCCGGTCCCGGCCCGGATTTCGAGGATCGCGCTCCGATCCTCGAGCGGGTCGCGGGGAACCAGCAGGTCCTCGAGGATGGGCTCGAGCCGGGCCAGTTCGCTGGACAGGCGATCGACGTCAGCCTGGGCCAGGGCCACCATTTCGGGATCGTCGCTCGCGAGCAGTTCCCGGCCCTCGGCCAGTTCGGTCTGGGCCTGCAGATACTGTTGACCCAAACGCACAATGGGCGCGAGCCGGGAATGCTCGCGCCCAAGGGCGGACAGTCGGGCAGGATCTTTCGCGAGACCGGGGTCGGTCAACTCGCGAGAGACCTCCTCCGCCCGCTGAAGCGCTTGGCGGAGTTTGGCCTCCATTGCTTACTCCTTGCGGGCCTGCGCGGCCTCCGAGCCGGCGTACTTGCGGCGGAACCGATCGACCCGACCCGCGGTGTCGACCAGGCGCTGCCGGCCGGTGAAGTACGGGTGGCAGACCGCGCAGACTTCGACGTGGATCGACGCCGACGTCGAACGGGTCTCGAAGGTGTTCCCGCAGGCGCACTTGGCGGCGATCTTGTGATAGACCGGATGGAGATTGGGCTTCACGACGACACTCCCACTGGCTGAACCGTGACCCCGACACCAATCCTGGTATCGGGAAGCCACGGAAGCTAGTGTCATGGCTCGACTTAGGCAAGTCTCCCCCGGTCCTGCCCGCCCTGACCGGGGCCTCCCTGCCTACCCGGCAACCGACCGTCGTGCTATGCTGGACGCCATGTCCGCCGCCACCAGCGACGTCCTCCGCCGGATCCCGATCTTCCAGCACCTGGGGGAGGCGGAGCACCAGGCCCTCGCCGCCCTGTTCCGGGAGCGCCAGTTCTCCCGGGGCGCCATCATCGTCGCCCAGGGCGACCCCGGCGACGCCATGTTCCTGATCGCGGCGGGACAGGTCAAGGTCGCGGTGTTCGCGGAAGACGGGCGGGAGGTCATCCTCTCGGTCCAGTCGGCCGGCGGCTTCTTCGGCGAAATGGCGCTCCTCGACGACGAGCCCCGGTCGGCCCACGTCATCGCCATGACCGACGCCACCCTCCTCCAGCTCCGCCGGGATGATTTCCGGGCCCGCCTCAAGGCCTCGCCCGACTTGGGGATCGCGCTCCTTCGGGAGCTGTCGCGCCGGCTCCGCCGCGCCGACGAGACCATCACCAGCATGGCCCTGCTCGACGTGAACGGGCGGATCGCCCACCTGCTCCTGGAGCTGGCCCGCGAGGAAGGCGGCACCCGGATCAGCCGCAAGCTGACTCACGCCACGATTGCCCAGATGGTCGGGGCCAGTCGGGAGACGGTGTCGCGGACGATGCGCAGCCTGGCGGTCCAGGGCGTCATCGCGATCAATCGGCGGGAAATCAGCCTGGTTCACCCGGACCAACTCCGGATCGCGGCCCAGCGCGGTTGAAATGACCCTGTCCGTTCGCTGGTGGGGTACCCGAGGATCGATCCCGACGCCGGGCGCCGAGACGGTCCGCTACGGCGGCAACACGCCCTGCGTCGCCGTCAGCGCCGGCACCGACACGATCATCCTCGACGCCGGCACCGGAATCCGGGTACTCGGCCGCGAATTGGTATCCGACGAGGGCGAGGCGCCCCGACGGTTGACCGTGCTGTTGTCGCACACCCATTGGGACCACATCCAGGGGCTTCCGTTCTTCGCCCCGCTCTACCGGGCCGGCAACCACATCACCATCCTCGGCCCGCGGCAGCCCGGTCCGTCGATCGAGTCGGTCATTCACGGGCAGATGGCGCCCGCGGTCTTCCCGGTGCCGGCGGCCGCGCTGGCCTCGCGCCTCGAGGTGAGCGAAATCGACCCCGGTGAACACGAGATCGGCGGGTTTTCGGTGCGGGCCATGACCCTCTGCCATCCCGGCGCCACGCTCGGCTACGCGATCGCGCCGAAATCCGGCGGGCCGCGATTCAGCTACCTGACCGACAACGAGTTGGGCGCGGCTGGACCGGATCAGCGGCGTCAATTCGTACGGTTCTTGCAAGGTTCGGATACGCTGGCCCACGACGCCATGTACTTCGATGCCGAATTGGCGGGACGGGTCGGCTGGGGTCATTCGAGTGCTGCCGAGGCGGTTGGCCTGGCGCTCGAAGCCGGGGTTCGGCGCCTGGTGCTGTTTCACCACGCGCCAAGCCACGACGACGCCACGCTCGAGCGGTTGCTCGAGGAGGCGGAACGAAGTCGGGTGCGCCACGGGGGCTCGCTCGACGTCACCATCGCGGCCGAGGGTCATACACTCCGCTGCTGAGGAGGACGGTTCGATGCGCCGATTGACGCTGCTGTCGCTCCTGACCGCGCTGGCCGGTACGGCCACCGCCCAGGACACCCGCCCGGGCATGGCGGTGCTGCCGTTCGAAAACGGTGGCAGCTATGGCAAGGACAAGGAAGACTTCGACGCGCTCCGACGCGGCATTGCCGGTATGCTGGTGGGCGAACTGGGCCAGAACCCCGCGGTGCGGTTGGTCGAACGGGACCAGGTCCAGAAACTCCTCGACGAGCAGGGGCTCGCCGCGGCCGACCGGGTCGACGCCCAAACCGCCGCCAAGATCGGCAAGCTCGTCGGCGCGCGGTACATGATCGCGGGAACGTTCATCGACCTGTACGGCGACTTCCGGGTCGACGCCCGGATCGTCGACGTCGAAACCAGTGAGATCATCAAGGTCGTCCGGAGCGATCCCAAGCTGTCCGACCGGAAGCAGATGTTCCGGATCATCCAGTCGGTGGCCGAGCGGATCATGGAGGGCACCAAGCTGCCGCCGCTTCCCGCGGCCAAGGCGCAGGCGGCCCGGGCCCGGAACGTCCCGACCGACGCCCTGGCCCTCTACAGCCGGGCCCTGCTCTACCAGGACAAGGGCGACAAGAAGCGAGCGATCGAGTTCTACAGCGCCGCCATCAAGGCCTTCCCGGAATACGCGGAGGCCCAGGAAGGGCTGAAGCGGCTCGGCGGCGCCTGAACGAACAGGGGAGTTGCGAGACGAACCGAGGGGCGGGCCACCGAGGCCCGCCCTTCGTTTTATCAGGGATTCAGACCGGCTGGTCCGTCAGCCACAGGCCGACGAGGAGCCCCAGGTGGACCGGCAGGGCCAGCGCGATGGCGTCGAAGTTGTCCTGGTAGAACGAGGGGAGGACCTTCAATACCAGCCCGACGATGCTCAAGCCAGCCGTCAGGCCGGCCAGGCCGAGCGCCAGGCGCCGACGCCGGAGGCCGCGCCACAGGGCCGCCGGCAGGACCGCCGCCAGGGCCAGGGAAACCAGGTTCAGCTGAAGCAGGTTTTCATTGGCATAGCTGAAACGGTGGGTCGTGAACCCCCAGATCGCGGCCAGGACGAGCCCGCCGAGCCCGGCCAGGAACGACCACCCGACGGCAGCCCCACCGAACGCCAGCCGCCAGCGCCCGGAGCGCGAGGCCATCCGTCCGAGGGTGGCCAGCAGCAGACCCACGACCGACCCCACGGCCAGATATCGGCCGGTCGGACGCGCGGGCTCGGCCGGGACCAGGAACCGATCGCTCGCGACCAGCAGCTTGGCTTCCTTGACCAGCGGGTGGCGACGCCCGTCCGGATCCTCGATGGTGATCCGATCGAGAAACGGGCGCAGGGAAATCGGCAGGAACATCTCCTGCCACGCCGAAATCGGGCGATCGACCGGCTGTCCCAGGCCGAGCATCAAGGCGGTGTAGAGCGCGACCCCGGATTCGGTGGTCCGGCGGGTATGGTCGCGATAGGTCCACGGGGTACGGACGGTGTCGGCCCAGGCCCGCAGCTGGCCCCCGATCACCCGGTCGAGCGCGTCCCGGATCCGGGTCGAGCAGTTGTCGAGATAGTAGTTGTACTGGTACTCGCGGTTCTCGTCCCGGATGTTCCATTCCAGGAAGTCGCGGAGGGCGGCCCGCGCCGCCGGAGGCAGGTCGAGTTCCTGCGACCAGATGGCCCGCCCCGCCCGCTCGTAGGCGGCCAGGTAGGCCCGGACGTCGCCCTCGCCCATCGAGTAGTTGAGGTCGCCGACCGCAAACCGGCCGATGAACCGGAGGTTGTCAGTGACCGTTCGACCGAAGCTGAAGCGGCCGTAGTCGTAGGCCCAGTCCCGGCCAGTTCGATGGTCACGAATCCACAACGCATTGTGACCGAACCGCTCCCAGATCAGCTCACCGGGCTCGAACGTAAGGAGATAGACCGTCAGCTCGGAGCCGGGAACAGAATCGACTCGAACCTCCGGCGGCGCCTGGATTGGCGGCGCGGCCAGGACCGAGAGCGCCAGACCCAGCCACGTCGCGCCGATCACAACGGCACGTCGCGACCGTCGGCGTCCGACTTGTAGATCGCTTCCAGGACCCGGAGCACCATGGCCTGCTCCTCGAGCGACGGCGGGGCCACCCGGCCACCCACGGCGGCGAGGAAGTGAGCCCACTGGGCCCGGAACGAGGCGACGAACGTGTTCTCCCGGTTGAACGATCCGGTCGGCGACACGTCGTGGGCCATGCCGTGGATTTCCTTCCAGACGTGGAGCGGGTTGATCCCGGCCGAGCCCTTCGAGCCGCGGATGCCGGCGCCGAACCGCTCCCCCTCCCCGATGTGTCGCCAAGTGACGTCGACGAAGATGGCGGCGCCATTCTCGCACACCACGAAGGCGCTGCCCGACTGCTCGACCGCCCGGTCGCCATCGGGGCGGCTCAAGGCGGCGCTGACCCGGGCCGGGACCGGATTCCCCGCCAGCCACAGACCGAGGTCGAGCATGGTGAGGCCCAGGTCGAGCATGGCCCCGCCACCCGCCTCGGACCGCTTCTGGCGCCAGCCCAGCGGAGCCCGGGCCGGGCGAGCCAGGTGCCAGCTGGCCCGGGCGCTCGTGATTTCGCCGAGCTCGCCGGCCTGGACGAAGCTCCGGACGGCCTGGACGTCGGGTCGGTACCGGTGGGTCATGCCCACCATGACCACCCGATCGCGCCGCTCCGCCGCCCGGATGACCTTCTGGGCCCCCGCCGCGGTCAGGGCCATGGGCTTCTCGACCAGCACGTGAAGGCCGGCCGAGAGGGCGGCGAGGATGTGCGACTCGTGGAGGTGGTTGGGCGTGGCGATCAGGACAGCGTCGAGTTGCTCGTGCTGGAGCAGGTCCTCGAAGTCATCGTAGACGTTGTCGATGCCGGACCGCTCGGCCAGGGCCCGAGCCTTGACCAGGTCGGAATCGCACAACGCCACCAGTTGGACCGCCTTGGTTTTCCGGAGCACCGGCAGGTGGGCCACCTGCACGATGGCGCCTCCGCCGATGATGCCGAGGCGAACGGGATCCTGGAGGCTCTCCAGTTCGGGAGTGCGGGAGGCCGGGACCGGTCTCGCGTGAGGGCCTGAGCGCCGAGTGCTCGTCATGGTCACCCTTCAGAAAAGGCGGCGAATCTCTGTCCCCGGAAAATAAGCGGAGAGGATGTCCGGGTACGAGAAGCCGGCGCGAGCCCGGCCCACAGCGCCCCATTGGCACATCCCGACGCCGTGCCCGTTGCCCCCGCCCTCCGCCACCAGTCGGACGATCCGGCCCCCGGACCGGGTGGCCTGAACGGAGAACGCGGTGCTCCGGAGCCAGCCGCCGTCCGCGCCCCGGAGCACCTGCCGGACGACCTGTTGCCCACCCAGCGGAACGACCCGGCCGCCGCCGGTCACCAACAACTCGGCCACCCGGCCCGTGGGCGAGCGGGCGCCGACCTGGAGGTCGCCCGGCACCGGAATCTGGTCGCCGGACAGCTTGGCGATCCCGGCGTTGGCGCGGAGCACCCTCACCAGATCCTCGCCAGCCCACTCCTCGCGCCACCGGAACCGGGGCGAGATGGCGCAATACGCCGTCCCGGCAGGATCGCGATCCGACACCGACCGGAGGTAGACCTGAGGCGCGCCCGAGAACACCTCCTCGACCGCCTCGGTCCGCCCACCGCAGGTCGAGTGGAAGAACGCCTCGATCACCGCGCCGTTGTACGTCAGGACCTCGCCCCGGGTGGCTCGAACCGCCGCCCACCCGGCTTCGGTTTCGCTCACCACCCCGCCATAGGCCTGATCCGACACCGTGCTGACGAGATCGTAGCCCCGAACGCGATAGCGCCCGATGGAACGGACCGCCACGGTTCGGGAAATGACGGCCTGGGCAAAGACGGCCTGGCTGTCGGCCGGGGGACGGCGGCCCATTTCGGCGTTGACGACGCCGGCCACGTACCCCTCGAGCGTCAGGACGTTGACGGCCAGGATCCCGCCCGTGGCCGGCGTCAGGAGGAGTTCGCCGCGGTAGTCCCGCCCGTTGACCCGCACGAAGCCCGAGGGGTCGCCCGGTTTGACCGACACCGTGGCGCCCGTCGTCATCGATCCGCCCGACCGGACGACCACGATGGACCCCTCGACCGAGGCGGTGGCGGGTCGGCCGGCCGGAATGGCGGCCAGACCGCCACCGTCGGGCGCGGCCACGATCAGGCCGTCGCCTCCGCCAACGGTCAGTTCGCGGGCGGGCCCGCCCAAGCCGACGCGGATGACCGGTTCGGCGCTTTCGGTCTCGGGGACACCGCCCACCTCGATCCGGGGGCAGCCGCCGAGCAGCGCGGCGACCGCCAACCAGACTCCGAGGCGGCGGCTAGCCCCGATAATTGCCGAACTTGAGTTCGATTCCAAAATCCTGACTGCGGAGAAAGGCGATGACCGTCTGCAGTTCGTCGCGGGAGGGACTGATGACCCTGACCTCTTCGCCCTGAATCTGGGTCTGGACCTTCTTGAACCCCTGTTCCTTGATGGCCTTCCCGATCTTCTTGGCCGTTTCCTGGTCGATCCCCTGTTTCAGGGACAGGGTGCAACGGACCGAGGTACCGGCGCCGGGCACCAGATCGCCCTTGGCGAGGTTCTTGGCGGGCACCTGCCGCTTGGCGCACTTGGCCTCGAGCACGTCGATCAACTGCTTCATCCGGAACTCGTCATCGGCAAAGAGACGAATCTCGGCCTTGGTGCGGTCGAACTCGACCGTGCAGTTGGAGCCCTTGAAGTCGTACCGCTGGGCGATCTCCTTGATCGTCTGATTGACCGCGTTGTCGACTTCCTGGAGATCGGCGCCGGTGGAAATATCGAAGGAAGAATTGGATGCCATGGGTCAGGTCAGAAAGCTCTCGAGTGCCTTGGACCGGCTGACGTGGCGGAGCCGGCTCAGCGCCTTCTCCTTGATCTGGCGAACCCGCTCGCGGGTGATTCCGAGTTGAGCCCCGATTTCCTCGAGGGTCATCGGCTCCGGGCTGTCGAGCCCGAAATAGAGGCGGAGGATCTTGGCCTCGCGCTCGCGGAGGCTGGAGAGGACCTCCTCGATCGACTGCGTCAGGGCCCGCTCGAACGTCTCGGCGTCGGGGCCGGGGTTCTGGGTGTCCGGCAGGTAATCGAGGAGGCGGTTCTCCTCGCCGGGGGCGAGGGGCGCGTCGAGGGAGACGTGGTTCTGCGAAATGGACAGGGTCTTCTCGACCTCCTCGACCCCGATGTCCATGCCCTCCGCCACCTCGGCCGCCGTGGGCTCCCGACCGAGTTCCTGCTGGAGGGCCGAACTGCGCCGGGTAATCCGATGGAGGGTGCCGGCGCGGTTGAGCGGGACCCGGACGATCCGACTCTGCTCCGCCAGGGCCTGGAGGATGGCCTGACGGATCCACCAGACGGCGTAGGAGATGAACTTGATCCCCTTCGTCTCGTCGAATTTGTGCGCCGCCCGGATCAGGCCAAGGTTGCCCTCGTTGATCAGGTCGGAGAGCGAGACGCCCTGGTTCTGGTATTTCTTGGCCACCGACACGACGAAACGGAGATTGCTGCGCACGAGCTTGTCGAGCGCCTCCTCGTCCCCGACGTGGATGCGCTTGGCCAGCGAGACCTCTTCCTCCTGGTTGATCAGCGGATACCGGCTGATCTCCCGGAGATACTGGTCAAGCGAACCGTCGTCGGAGGTCGACCCACCCTTGCCAGGGCCGACCCGTATGGGACGCATGCTAATGGGCGCCTCGGGCCTTCGACTCGTTGGTGATCAACCTATCCCGCGTCGCCCAATGGGCGCAACGGGGCTCAGTCATAATTGTCGATCTGGGCCCGCTGCAGCGTGCCCGAATAGTCCACGTAACAGACCTTGGTTTCCGAGAAGAAGTGGTATCCCTCCCAACCCACTTCGCGGTGACCGTTGCCGGTCTGCTTGATCCCGCCGAACGGGAGATGCGCCTCGGCCCCGATGGTGGGGGCGTTGACGTAGGTGATCCCGTTGTCGAGTTCCTCGAGGGCCCGGAAGCCGAGATTGACATCCCGGGTGTACACCGAGCTCGAGAGACCGTATTTGACCCCGTTATTGATCCGGACCGCCTCGTCGAAGTTGGAAAACCGGATCACGCTCAGCACCGGACCGAAAATCTCCTCCTGGGCCACCCGGTGATTCGGCCGGACGCCCGCCAGGATCGTGGGGCGGTAGAACCACCCGTTCCGAACCCGCGCGCCGGTGGGCCGCTTCCCGCCAACGACGACCTCGGCGCCCTGATCGGTGCCGATGGACACGTACTTTTCGACCTTGGCGCGCGCTTCCTCGTGGATCAGCGGCCCCACCTGGGTCCGCGGCTCGCGGCCATCGCCCAGCGAGAGCCCCTCGGCCGCCTCGGCCAGGCGACGGACGAACCGGTCGTGAATCCGCCGGTGGAGGAGCAGCCGGCTGGTGGCGGTGCACCGCTGTCCGGTCGTGCCGAACGCACCCCAGAGGACGCCATCGAGCGCCAGGTCCAGATCGGCGTCGTCCATCACGATCATGGCGTTCTTGCCACCCATTTCCAGCGAAACCCGCTTGTGCAGCCTCCCGCAGGTTTCGCCGACGATCGCCCCGGTGGTGGTCGACCCGGTGAACGAGATGACCGGCACGTCCGGATGCTCCACCAGCGCCTTGCCGACGGTTTCGCCCCGGCCGTGCACCAACTGGATCGCGTCGGCCGGAAGCCCCGCCTCGAGCAGGATCTCGACCAGGAGGGTCGCCGTATGGGGGACGTCTTCGGAGGGCTTGAGGACCACCGTGTTCCCGCAGACCAGGGCCGGGAACATCTTCCAGGTCGGAATGGCCAGCGGGAAGTTGAACGGCGTCACCAACCCGACCACCCCGATCGGGCGACGATAGCTCATGGCCCACTTCCGCTTGAGCTCGGAGGGCACCACGTGGCCGAAGAGCCGCCGGCCTTCGGAGGCGGCGTAGTAGGCCGTGTCGATCGCTTCCTGGACGTCACCGCGGGTTTCGGCCAGGACCTTGCCCATTTCGCGGGTCATCGCGTCGGCCAGTCGGTCCTTGCGCTCGACGAGAAGGTCGCCAATCCGACGGAGAATGTCGCCCCGGGCGGGCGCGGGCACTTTCGACCAGCGCTCGAATCCGCGCTTGGCGGCCGCCACCGCGCGCTCGAGGTCGGCGGGGGCGGAGTCGGGAAATCGGCCGATCAGGTCGGTCCGGTCGGCCGGATTGCGGTTCTCGAAATAGGCGCCCGTCGTCGGAGCGACCCAGTCGCCCGCGATGAAGTTCCGGAAGGTCTTGGCCATGGCTGCAGGTCGAGGTGCGAGGCGAATCAGTTTCGATCCAGCGGACCCACGGGCCCGCGATCGGCGAACGTCGCGCCGTCCGACGCGACTGGCCCGGAAGGTAGCAGCGCCACCCGTGGGCGACTACCGGATCGCCGCCGGGTGGACGCGATGGGGCCGTTGCTGGGTTAGGGACAGATCCAGGTCGCCGCCCGTTTGGCGTAGCCGACCCGGGGCAACACGGTGGCCGCGGCCAGGACGCCGCTCCACAGCAACACGGCCAGCGACACCGAATGGGCCAGGCCCATCCGCCGGCGCCAGCTCGACACCATCCCCCACAATCCGCTGATGCCGACGACGCCGACGGCCCCGAGGTAAATGAAGAGCGACGTCCCGCAGGCGTGGAAATAGGGCCACTGCGTCATCCCGATGCCGAGCGCCACGCCAAGCCCGACGCGGACCCAGGTCGCCAGGACGGCGGCCCTTCCCGTCGGCGGAGCCGCGGCCCGGGCCGGAGCGGCCGCTCCCCCGCCCTTGGCGGGCGCCGGCGGCCCACCCGCCCCTGAGCCAAGCTGCGCGGGCGGCGTTTTGGCGATGATCTTGTCGATCTCCGCCATTTCCTTGTCCCAGTCGCGGGGCTGTTCGGCGCTCACCTCGACCCCCGGTTCAATTGGTGCTTGATGATCTTCTTGTACAGGTTCGAGCGGGGAATGCCCAGCGCCCGAGCCGTTTCGGACACGTTCCAGTCGTACTCCCGCAACTTCTGGAGGATGTACAGGCGTTCGGTGTCCTGCTTGACCGACTCCAGGGCGCCGACCCGCTCGGGATCCGGAGCTTCGATCGTCGGGGCGGGCGCGTTGGCCGGCAGGTGGCGATCGACGTCGGCGGCGGTGACCCCCCGCCCCGCCGAGAGGATCAACAGCCTCTCAACGGCGTTCCGCAACTCCCGGACGTTGCCCGGCCAGTACCGCTTTTCGAGCCGGCGGACCGCGTCGATCGCGAACGGCTTGCTCACGATCCCGGCCCGGCCGCCCAGCCGGTCGACGAAATGGGCAATCAGTTCGGGAATGTCCTCCAGCCGCTCCCGCAGCGCCGGCACCGCGATCGGCACGACGTTCAGCCGATAGAACAGATCTTCGCGGAACCGCCCCTCGACGATCTCGGCCTCGAGGTCCTTGTTGGTGGCGGCCAGGACCCGAACGTCCACCACGACCGGCTTCGGCGCCCCGATCCGGGTCACCACCCCTTCCTGGAGCACTCGCAGGACCTTGGCCTGCGCCGAGAGCGACATGTCGCCGATCTCGTCGAGGAAGAGGGTGCCGCCGTCGGCCAGTTCGAACTTTCCGGGCCGATCGCCGACCGCGCCGGTAAAGCTCCCCTTCATGTGACCGAACAGTTCGCTCTCGATCAACTCGGTCGGAATCGCCGCGCAGTTGACCTCGACGAAGGCCCGCTCGCGCCGGGGCGACGACTCGTGGATGGCCCGCGCCACCAGCTCCTTGCCGGTTCCGTTCTCGCCGGTGATCAGCACCCGAGCGTCGGTCGGACCGACGCGGGCGATCAGCTCCCGGACGGTCCGGAGGGCTTCGCTCGACCCCACCATCGGGTACTGGGTGTCGATGGCCCCTTTGAGGCGCTCGTTCTCGCCCGACAGCGAGGCGTGGGCCATGGCGTTGCGGAGCGTGACGAGTAGACGATCGGCGTCGAGCGGTTTTTCGAGGAAGTCGAAGGCGCCTCGCTGCGTCGCCTGCACGGCCGTGGCGATCGTCCCGTGGCCCGAGATCATCACCACCGTCGCGTCGGGATCCTGCGCCTTGAGCCGGGCCAGGACCTCGAGGCCGTCGAGGCCCGCCATCTTGACGTCGAGGAGCACGACGTGGGGATGA
>JAEUJH010000931.1 GCA_016794825.1 Gemmatimonadota bacterium | reverse complement strand
GAACAGTGGCCGACTGACAGGAAGGATTTCGCAGAGCCGCGCGCGGAAGTCGGGCGGCAGGGCCCGGGTCACTTGGATCGGGAAGTCGGCCTGCCAAATGGCCATGGGTAGCTCCGAACTGCTCGCCGAGCGGCCTAACGCTCTCGGCTTCTGCTGCGGGCGCCAAGCGAGGAGCTGAGCGGCCGCGCCATCGATTCCATCAACATCAGGGCGCGGCCGCGACTTGTCAAACGGAGCGCTGGGCGCCCGACGGCAGCAAGCCGTTGTTATGCCGCCGGCCGCTACTGTGGAAGGTGCGACACATGCTCCGAGATCACTTTCCAGCCCGTCGGCTGGCGCTGGAACACCGTTGTCCAGACCCCTCGAATTGGCAGGGCCGTTCCGCTGGTATCGACAAGCGTCTCGCGAAAGGACGCCACGAGAACACCTGCGTCGGCGTTAAGGAGATTCACGTGTGTACTATCGATCACAGCATCTCGTACGGCACGCAACCCTGGGAACATCGTTTCAACCCGCCGGCGGTTGGCAGCTCCGCTGCGGACAACAGCCCCGTCGGAGGTGTGAAGAAAGGCCGCCGACGTGTCGTACGCCGCGAGGGTGGCTGGGACATCGAGGCGCACGACAGCCGCCACCAAAGAGTCGAACGCGGTCCTGATCTCGCGGGCGGGATCCGCGATCGCTTCGCGGGTTGATGACGCGCAGCCGGCGCCTGAAGCAAGAAGCACCAAGGGGACGAACGACCGCAGCGACATGTGCCACCCTCTCCGCGAAATTAGGAAGTGTGGGCCCAGCTCTTGGTCGGCATAACGAGTTCGTCTTCTGCTGCGGGCGCCACCCCGCGATGCGAGCGGCCGCGCCAGCCTCGGTCCAACATCGGGGCGCGGCCGCGGGTTGTCAAACGGAGGGCGGCGGCGCCCGTCTGTCAGCAAGACGTGGTTAGGCCACTGCGCGCCCGAGAGCGACCCGACTCTACCCTCGGATGTCATGCCCGCATTGGGCGCACCGGGAGCCGAAGAAGGCCGCGGGTGAGCCGAGAACAGGGAAGAGCCGGTACCCACACGCGGGGCAGCGGGAGGCTCGCAACCGGACCAGAGCGGCGAGGTACGCGACCGCGGGGAGTCCGAGCAGAAGGAGCCGGCCCGGTGCCCAAGAGGTGGTGGTGATACAGGCCAGGGCCGCGAGGCTTCCGGCCGCACCAACGAGGGCAAGACCGCGAGCTACGAAGAGGCCCGAGGGGGTGGCCCGGCGCCGTGCGGCGACGGGTGTCGGACCTGGCGGTGGCGGCCCGGCGAGTAACGCCCGAGCGGCGGCCAGCGACCTAGCCGGAACGAGGATACAGGCGCCTCGTAGCCCGAACGGCGATCGAGAGACCTTAACGGCTGCTTTGATCCCGGCTGCGGTCAGCGTGGCCAGCCCGAGGGCGGCCTCGGCTTCAGTCAGCCCATCGCGAACGGTCGACAGGGGCGTGGTCATCTACGCTCCATCCTGTGGCCTAACGGATAGTACTTCTGCTGCGAAGGCGCGCAAGCGCCTTCGTCGGCAGCAAGTACGGGTTAGCTGGTTGCCCTCTAGGTGCCAGGGAGCAGCATGAGCCGGTACTCGGTGCTGCCACTGTTCGAGGACGGACATCCCCCGTCGGAGTCGCGGTACTTGGCATTCACCTCCACCAGCTGAGTACGGAATCCGGGCGCAGAGGTGGCGAAGGTGTATGTCCCTTCGGTCGTGCCAATGCCGCAACGACCTGCGCACCGTAGCGTGTCGCCGATGACGGTTGCACCGAAGGACGGGCCGGCGACAAGCAGAGCGAGACCACCAGAATCGCGTCCGTCAATCCGGATGTCGCGGAGGTCAACGGCGGGCGGCCGCGGACTGCCGACGATATCGATGGTCAAGACGGGATCACGATACTCATGCACGCACGGGCCTCCGACCGAGAGGCACCCCGTCGCGACAACGACCGCCGTAACAACTGCCAGGTACCCGCCGATCAGGCGCGGCGGCGCAAAGCGCGCGGACATGACAGTCAAGGTATCGACCGACCGCCTGCGCGGCTGTGACACGCGGCACAACGGACGCACGGCATAGCCGGCGTGGGAGCGAAGGGTAGCGCAGTCCAGCTAACGGATCATGTTTCAGCGGCGGGCGCCACACGGGGCTGAGCGGCCGCGCCGTCCACCGATCAACATCGGGGGCGCGGCCGCGACTTGTCAAAGGGAGGCCCGGCGCCCGTCCGACTGCAAACATTAGTTAGGTGGCCCGTTGGGGCATCCACGCTCGGTCCTTAGGGAACCCGCCGCCACGTCCATCTGTGGGCGCCATAGAAGAACGC
>JAEUJH010000743.1 GCA_016794825.1 Gemmatimonadota bacterium | reverse complement strand
CTCGACTACGTCCTCAAGCCCTTCGGTCGGCCCCGGTTTGCCGCGGCCGTGGCGCGCGCGCTCGAACGGCTCGACGCCCTCGACGCGCTGACGCTGCGACGGACGCTGGCCAGCATGGCCGACGATCGAAAGGCCGGGTTTCCCGAACCGACGGCGGAGCCGAGCCCGCCGCCGCCGACCGATCCGGCACCCCTCAAACGACTCGGCGTCCGGACCGGCGCCAAGATCACCCTGGTCGACGTCGACACGATCGATTGGTTCGAGGCCCTCGGCGACTACGCCCGGCTCCACGCCGGGAAGACCGCGCACGTCATCGCCCAGTCGATGCAGATGCTGGAACAGAGCCTGGATCCGCGGGATTTTCTCCGGATCCACCGGTCGTCGATCGTCCGCCTGTCGCAGATCCGTGAACTGCACCGGGAGAGCGACGGGGGCGGGACGATCGTGCTGGCCGACGGGATCCGCCTCCGGGTGGCGCGGGGCCGGTGGGAGGCGCTGCAGACGGCGCTCCAGATCCGGGAGTGCTAGCGCGGTCGCGTCGCTAAATTGCGGCGTGCTCACCGTTCGCCATCACGACCAGGTCCGGGAGTTGATCCTGACGACGCGGCTCACCCGGGCCGTCCGGTTTCGGGTCAGCGCCTTCGTCTGTCGCGGTTTCCTGATCGACACCGGTTTTCCCCGCGTCCGCTCCGAACTGCTGGCCTACCTCGAGCGCGAGCCGGTTCAGGGCGCCATCGTCACCCATTGGCACGAGGATCACGCCGGGAACGTCACCGCCCTGGCGGAGCGCGGCGTTCCGGTGGTGGTGAGCGAGGAGACCCTGCGGGCCCATCGTGCCATGCCCACGGTGCCGCCGTACCGGTGGGCCATCTGGGGGCATCCTCGTCCCGGATCGATCGTGCCGCGGAGCAGCGAGCACCCGTTCACGTTGGTTCCCACGCCCGGCCATACCGACGATCACATCGCCGTCTGGGACGCCGAGACGAGGACGCTGTTCAGTGGCGATCTGTTCCTGGGGGTCAAAGCCAGCTTCGTTCACGCCGAGGAATCGGTCGCGGCGCTGATTGCGAGCCTCGAGCGGGTCGCGGCGCTCGGGCCGGAGCGGATGTTCGACGCCCACCGGGGCCTGGTGGACCGGCCGGTCGCGGCGCTGCGGGCCAAGATCGAGTGGCTGGAAAAAACGGCGAGCGCGGTGCGGACCGCGCTCGCCAACGGAGTTCCGGAGGGGGCCATCGTCGCCAAGCTGCTCGGCGGCGAGGCCCCCGTCGCGTTCTTTTCCCTCGGCCAGGTGTCGAGGAGGAACTTCGTCCGGGTCATCCGGGCCGACGCCCGGGCCGGGGTCAGGTCACCTTGAACGTCCTGAGCATTCCGTGCGCCGCGTGGGGCTTCCCGTCCTTGGCGTCCGGCAGGAAACAGATCAGCGCGTAGTCGCCCGGGGTCAGTTCGACCTCGAAGATGTTGGATTCCCCGTTGGCCAGGGCGGTGGTGCCGCCGACGACGCCCTCGACCGGCGGGGGGCCGTTCATCTTCTCGACCCAGGCCAGGAAGTCCTCCGCCTTCTTGCCCGGGACCAGCCGGGCGATGATCACCTCATGGGGCTGGCCGGGAACGGTTTCGACCCGGATCGTGTGCTTGCCCGCGACGAGTTCTCCCGAGAAGTCGAACGCGTAGTCCGACAGCTTGACCGTCAGATGGGCGGCCGGCGGCGCCGCGTTGCCCGTCGCCGCCACCACGGTCAGCGGACGGACCATCCCCTTCATGAAGTGGAGCTTGCCGTCGGGCGACGGAATCTCGCAGACCAGCAGGTAGTTGCCCGGGGAGAGGTTGACGGTCGTCTCGAGTGAGCCCCCGGGTCCGGGAGCGCTCGGACCACCGGCCGCGACCATCCAGTCGGGAGCCGCTCCCGGTTCGAGCTTGTAAACGTCCTCGGCCGTTTTCCCCTGGGTCAGCCGATAGAGGGCACCGTGGTGCAGCTCCTGACCGGTGTTCTTGATCCGGATCGTCACCCATCCGCCGGCGATCGTGTCCGGCGCCTGATAGGCATAGTCGGCGGCGGTGATTTCGACGACCGGGGGCGGGGTGGGGGGCGCGGCGGCCGGTTCGGCCGGTGGAGCCGGTTTTTCGGCGCAGGCGGGAAGGACGGCCAAGGCGGCCGCAAAGCCGAGATACTGTCGCATCGAGTACCCTGGGGAGAGGGGAACTGAAAAGCTACTCGAACCGCGGTATCTTGGAAGCCTCCCCCTCACTCGGAGTGGACATGCTCCGCACGATTCTCGGGCGCCTGACGGTCGCCACGGCGCTTCTGGCTTCGGTTACGGATCTGGCGGCGCAGCGGACCGTCAAGCCGGTGCTTCATGGCCGCCACTGGGTGGCGATAACGGGCAAGCCTCTCGGGGCAACCGCCGGCGCCATGATCTTCCAACAGGGCGGCAACGCCGTCGACGCCGCCGCCGCCATGCTGGGCGCGGTGGCGACGATGTGGGACGTGCTGAGTTGGGGCGGGGAAACCCAGGCCCTGATCTACCATCCCGGCCTCAAGAAGGTGATCGGGATCAACGCCCTCGGCGTGGCGCCGACCGGGGCCACGGTCGAGTACTACCAGTCCAAGGGCCTCAACTATCCCCCGGAGTACGGACCTCTGTCGGCGGTGACGCCGGGGACGCCGGGCGGGCTCCTGACGATGCTGGCGGAATACGGGACGATGAGTCTCAAGCAGGTGCTGGCCCCCGCCATCCAGATGGCCGACGGCTATCCGATCGAGGCTCAGGCGGCCAACAGCATCGAAGGGCAGAAGAACTGGATCAAGCAGTGGCCGTACTCGAAGGCCCTGTTCCTGACCCACCAGGGCGAGGCCCGGGAGGCGCCGCTGGCCGGCGAGATCTTCCGTCAGGCCGACCTGGCCGCCACTCTCCGCAAGCTGGTCGACGCCGAGCAGGCGGCCCTCAAGAAGGGGAAGAGCCGCAAGGAGGCCATCTACGCCGCCTACGACCGGTTCTACAAGGGCGACATCGCCCAGGAGATTGCCCGCTCGACTCAGGAGCAGGGCGGGTTGATCACCACCCAGGACCTGGCCAACTGGCAGGTGAAGATCGAGGAGCCGCTCTCGGTCGACTACAAGGGGATTCAGGTCTTCAAGCTGCGCGAATGGCAGCAGGGCCCGGCGCTGCTCCAGGCGCTCAACATCCTCGAGAACGTCGACGTCAAGGCAATGGGCTACAACAGCGCCCGCTACGTCCACACCGTCTATCAGGCCATGAACCTGGCCTTTGCCGATCGCGATTTCTACTACGGCGACCCGGCCTTTCCGCCCGATGAGCCGATCAAGGGGCTCTTGTCGAAGGAGTACGCCAAGCAGCGGTTTGGCCAGATCGTCTGGGACAAGAACGATCCCACCGTCAAGCCGGGCGATCCCTATCCCTTCCAGGGCGGCACCAATCCGTTCGTCGATTACCTCAAGGCGTGGCCTCCGAAGCCGAAGCCGGCGGCGGCCGCGACCGGGCACGGTGGCGGGCCGAGCGGCGCCGACGGGATGACGTTCGACGAGTCGTTCCGGGCCGGGACCACCTCGATTCAGGCGGCGGACTCGGCGGGGTGGGTCGTTTCGATTACCCCGAGCGGGGGCTGGATTCCGGCGGTGGTGGCGGGGAAGACCGGGGTGGGGTTGAGTCAGCGGGCCCAGAGCTTCGTTTTCGATGCCGCGGAAAACCCGTTCAACGTGATGCGTCCCGGGCAGCGGCCGCGCGTGACGTTGACGCCGACCCTGGCGCTCAAGGACGGGAAGCCGTTCGTCTCCTTTGCCGTTCAGGGCGGCGACACCCAGGATCAGAACCTGCTCCAGTTCTTCCTCAACATGGTCGAGTTCGGGATGAACGTGCAGCAGGCCACCGAAGCGGCCAACTTCACCAGCTACCAGATGCGGAGTTCATTCGGCGCCCACGAGTCGCAGCCCGGCCGGCTGACGCTGAACGACGCGATGCCGACCTGGGTCCGCGACGACCTGCGGCGGATGGGCTACCGTCTCGACTTTTCGCCCCGGACCTCCGGTCCCATCAACGCCATCTTCTTCGACTGGAAGCACCGGTCGTTCTGGGGTGGCTCGAGCACCGACGGCGAGGACTACGGGATCGCCTGGTGAGTCATCGCCAGCCCGTTCGCGGCCGGGGTCAGGTCGCGAACGGGTTCTCGTCCGCCGTGCGGCCGTAGACCACCGGGAGCGGGACGTCGAGGAGGCGGAGATACACTGAGAGTTGCCCCCGGTGGTGGTACCAGTGATTGAACAGGAAGCCTCGCAACAGGGCGGCCCGCGGCATGGCGAACGCCAACGCGCCCCGGTTGGTCAGCTGCCACGTGGCCGCCAGGGCCCCATCGTCCAACTGACCCAAGTAGCCCAACCCGGTCGCCAGGGCGTCGTCGAAGGTCTGCAGGACCTCATCGATCGCGGCGGGTTGGGGCGATTCGAAGTTGGCCTGACTGGCGTCGAACCCCTCGAGCCCGGCCATTCCGCTCAGGTCCCGCGGGAGGCTTGCGATGTGAAGGGCGAGTTGCCCCAGCGTCATCGACTTGGGATGGGGTCGCCAGGCGAGTCGATCGGCGGGTACCCGGCTCAGCATGGCGCGGGTGGTGCGGGACTCCGCTTCGAGTTCGGCGGCCAGACTGGCGGCAAGTGGGCTTGGCATGATGGCCTTTCCTGTCGATCGTCGCTGGGTGGGCTGGGAGTCGACAAGGTACGGCGTTAGCTTGTAAATAGCAAGTAATGTTGAAGGGGGTTGGATGGCGCGCACCGAACCCGGGACCCGCTCCGTTTGTCCGGTGGCCTACGCGCTCGACGTCTTCGGCGATCAGTGGTCGTTGCTGATCGTCAGGGACCTGCTGCTGAGCCGGCGCCGAGCGTTCCAGGAACTGGTGAACGCCCCCGAAGGGATCGCCACCAACGTGCTGGCGGATCGACTGGAACGGCTGACGGATCTTGGGGTCGTGGTGGCCGCGGTCGACCCGGACGATGGCCGTCGCCGCAGTTACTTCCTGACCGACAAGGGACTGGCCCTGTTCCCGGTGCTGTTCGAGCTCATCCGCTGGAGTGGGGCCCACCACGCAGGCTCCCCGGCCACGCCCGCGGTCATCGGGCGGATCCGACGCAGCGCGCCGGCGTTGATCAAACAGCACCGGATCGAGCGCGACGCGGCATGCCTCGATCAGGCCGACTGAAGGGATCAGGGCACCGGCGATCCCTGAAAATGTCGCCGGACCCAGTCGATCCAGAGCCGGTTCCGTTCCCGGGCGTTGACCGGGTCCGCGGACGCGTGGGTTCGGCCCCGGAACCCGATGAACTGGGTTTCGACTCCGTTGTCCTTCATGGCCCGGTAGAGCTTGAACGCCTGGGTCGGCGGAACCCGGAAATCCTCCATGTTCGACATCACCAGCGTCGGGGTTCGGATCCGGGCGGCGTAGGTGATCGGCGAC
>JAEUJH010000873.1 GCA_016794825.1 Gemmatimonadota bacterium | reverse complement strand
GTAGAGCCACAGATTCCGGCGGAGGATGACGGCAGCCCCCGCCGGCCGATACCGGACCCCGCGCAGGGCCAGCGGGATCAGGGCCATGATGATCAGGGCGTTGAACACGACGCTGGCCAGAATGGCGGATTCGGGCGAATGAAGCCGCATGACGTTGAGCGCCTCGAGCTCCGGAAACGTCGCGACGAACATCGCGGGGATGATGGCGAAGTACTTGGCCACGTCGTTGGCGATCGAGAAGGTGGTGAGCGAGCCTCGGGTCATCAGCAGCTGTTTGCCGATCTCCACCACTTCGATCAGCTTGGTCGGGTTCGAGTCGAGGTCGACCATGTTGCCGGCCTCGCGGGCCGCCTGGGTCCCGGTGTTCATCGCCACCCCGACATCGGCCTGAGCCAGCGCCGGCGCGTCGTTGGTGCCATCACCCGCCATCGCGACCAGCCGCCCGCCCAGTTGCTCCCGCTTGATCAGCGCGAGCTTGTCCTCGGGCTTGGCCTCGGCCAGGAAGTCGTCCACCCCGGCCTCCTTGGCGATGGCGGCCGCGGTGAGCGGGTTGTCACCCGTGATCATCACGGTCCGAATGCCCATGGCGCGAAGCCGGTCGAACCGCTCCCGCATCCCGCCCTTGACCACGTCCTTGAGGTACACGGCGCCGAGGACCCGGGTGGCCCCATTCGAGCGCTCGGCCACCACCAGCGGAGTCCCGCCCTGCCGGCCGATCCGGTCGACCACGGCCCCGATCTCCGGCGGCACCACCCCGCCGGTCTCCCGCACCCACCGGCCGATGGCGTCGCCGGCACCTTTCCGGAGCTGAACCGGGCCCATGTCGACCCCGCTCATCCGCGTCGCGGCGGAAAACGGCACGAAGAGCATCGGCCGATGCTCGGCCGTTTCGGCGACCGGGCGGCCCCGCAGGTTGAACTGCTGCTTGGCCAGGACCACGATGCTCCGACCCTCCGGGGTTTCGTCCGGCAGCGACGCCAGCTGGGCCCGGTCGGCCAGGTCCTCGATCGACACGCCCGCGACCGCCACGAACTCGACCGCCTGCCGGTTGCCGAGGGTGATGGTGCCGGTCTTGTCGAGGAGCAGCGTGTTGACGTCGCCGGCCGCCTCCACCGCGCGGCCGCTCGTGGCGACCACGTTCTGCTGGATCATCCGGTCCATCCCGGCGATGCCGATGGCCGAGAGGAGACCTCCGATGGTGGTGGGGATCAGGCAGACGAGGAGGGCAATCAGCACCGGCATCGCGACCCGGCCGCCCGAGTAGATCGCGAACGGCTGGAGGGTGACGACCGCCAGCAGGAAGACGAGCGTCAGGCCCGACAGGAGGATCGTCAGGGCGATCTCGTTCGGCGTCTTCTGACGCGACGCGCCCTCGACCAGCGCGATCATCCGGTCGAGGAAGGTCTCGCCGGGATTGGCGGTGATCCGGACGATCAGGTAGTCGGACAGGACCTTGGTCCCCCCGGTCACCGCCGACCGATCGCCGCCGGACTCCCGGACGACTGGCGCCGACTCGCCGGTGATCGCCGATTCGTCGACCGACGCAACGCCCTCGACGACTTCCCCGTCGCCGGGGATCAGGTCGAACGGCTCGACCAGCACCAGGTCACCCGACCGGAGTTGATGAGCCGGGACCGGTTCATGGCGCCGAGTGGCGGGGTCGAGCAGCCGTTTGGCGACGGTATCGCGACGACTCTTCCGGAGAGTGTCGGCCTGGGCCTTGCCCCGACCCTCCGCCATCGCTTCGGCAAAGTTCGCGAACAGGACCGTGAACCAGAGCCAGAGCGCGATCTGGAGCGTAAAGCCGAGACCGCCCCGCCCGGCGGCCAGGTCGCGAGCCAGGATCCCGGTGGTCAAGAGGCTCCCGAGGAAGACGACGAACATCACCGGATTCCGGACCAGATGGCCGGGCGAGAGCTTCCGCACCGCGTCGCCCAGGGCCCGGCGGACGATCGGAGGATCGAACAACGGCCGCCGCGAGGTGGTCATCGTCAGAACCGCCTTCCGGCCAGCATCAGCAGTTGCTCGACGATGGGACCGAGCGCCAGGACCGGGAAGAAGGTGAGGGCCCCGACGATCACGATGACGCCGACCAGCAGGATCACGAACAGGGGGCTCGACACCGGAAACGATCCGGCCGAGGCCGGCGCGGGCCTCTGCTCGGCCAGGAACCCGGCCAGGGCGAGCACCGGCACGATCATGGCAAACCGCCCGACCAGCGTGGCCGCGCCGAGGAGCGTGTTGTAGAAATACGTCGACCCCGTCAGGCCCGCGAACGCGCTCCCGTTGTTGCCCGTGGCCGAGGAGAACGCGTAGAGGATTTCGGTCAGGCCATGCGGGCCGGCGTTGTTGAGACCTCGCAGTCCGTCCGGCAGCACGGCCGCCGCGGCCGTGAGGCCGAGGATGACGAGCGGGAAGACGAGCACATAGAGCGTGGTCACCTGGATTTCGCGGGCCTGGATCTTCTTGCCGAAGTACTCCGGCGTCCGGCCGACCATCAGCCCCGCGATGAACACGGTCAGGACCACCATCATCAGCATACCATAGAGACCGGCGCCCACGCCTCCGAAGATCACCTCGCCCAGCTGGATGTTGACCAGCGGCACCAGCCCGCCGATCGGCGTGAAGCTGTCGTGCATCGCGTTGACCGCACCGCTACTCGCGGCGGTCGTGACGGTGGCGTAGAGCGCGCTGTTGGCGATCCCGAATCGGACCTCCTTGCCCTCCATGTTGCCGCCGGATTGCGCCGCCGAGGCCGTCAGATCCACACCCTGCCGCGCGTGGAGCGGGTTGCCCCTGGCCTCCGCCCAGTACGCCGTGCCGGCCCCGCCGGCAAAGAGGACGAACATCGCGGACCAGAGCGCCCAGCCATGGCGCGGGTTCCTCACCATCCGGCCCAGGGTCGAGGTCATTCCCGCCGGGATCACGAAGATCAGGAACATCGACCAGACATTGGTCCACGGGGTCGGGTTCTCGAACGGATGGGCGGCGTTGGCGTTGAAGAAGCCGCCGCCGTTGGTGCCGAGTTGCTTGATCGCCTCCTGGCTCGCCACCGGACCCATCGGGATGACCTGCCGAACCCCCTCGAGGGTGGTGACTTCGAGGTAGGGGGCAAGGTTCTGGATGGCCCCTTGCTGAACGAACAGCAGCGACGCGACCAACGAGAACGGGAGGAGGAGGTACAGGGTTCCGCGGACCAGGTCGACCCAGAAGTTGCCCAGCCGGCCGGTCGAGCGCCGGGCAATCCCCCGGATCAGCGCTACCGCCACCGCCAGCCCGACCGCGGCCGAGACGAAGTTGTGGAACGCCAGCTGGGTCATCTGCGAGAAGTACGACATCGTGCTCTCGCCACTGTACGACTGCCAGTTGGTGTTGGTGGTGAACGAGGCCGCGGTCTCGAAGGCCTGGCGGTCCGGCAGGGCGGGAAGTCCCCGCGGGTTGAGGGGCAGGAGGTGCTGGACCCGCAGGGCCACGTAGGTCAGCACCATGGTCGTGAGGCTGAACGCCAGGATCCCGCCCGCGTATCGGGTCCAATGCTGGTCCTCGGCCGGATCGACGCCGAGGATCCGGTAGATCGGCCGCTCGAGCCATCCGAACCACCGGAACGACCCGTCATAGACCCTGACGAGGTAGGCCCCCATCGGTCCGGTCACCAGCAGTACGGCCACCGAGAAGAACCCGATCTGGAGCCATCCGTTGGCGGTCATCTCAGAACCGCTCGGGCCGCAACAGCGAGTAGACGAGGTAGCCGGCGATCAGGATCGCGAGCACGAACGCCACCACGGTCTCAGCGGTCACGGTCGCCGCCTTGGGGTGCCGGGCCCGCGGCCCGACCCAGTTTGACGGAGCCTGCGACGTAGCCGACCATCAGGGCAAAGAACCCGATCGTCCCCAGCAGGTAGAGCATGTCACCCATCGTCCCACCCTCCCGAACGCGAAACGCCGCCTTCCACGGGATCAACGTAGGGAAAGCGGCGTGAGGATGGGACAAGAACTCGAGCGGCCGGCGTTAAGAAATCACAAAGACTCCCGGAGAGGGTCCAAGCGCGCCGCGGGGAGCCGGAGCACGAACCGGCTCCCGCCCCCAGTTCGAGGCTCATGGCTCAGCGATCCACCCTGGGCTTCGGCCAGCCACCGGGCAATGGCCAGGCCCAGCCCGGCGCTGCCGCCGTCCGGTGGCGCCGCGCCGGGTCGATAGAACGGTTCGAAGATCCGGTCCCGCTCGGCGTCCGGCACGCCGGGCCCGCGGTCCATGACGGCCACCACGATCCGATCGTCCTCCACCGTCACCTCGAGTTCGATCGGCGGGCCGGGCGGCGAGTACTTGTGGGCGTTCTCGACCAGGTTGACCAGAATCCGAATCGAGTGGCCAAGGTCGAAGCGGCCGACGATCAATGGCCCGTCGGACGGCAGGGAGACCGACAGTCGCCGATCGCCAAGGACGCCCGCGACCCGCTGGAGGACGGCGCCAACGAGCTCATCGACCGGATTGAGTTCCAGACGGATCGGAAAGGCCCCCGCCCGAAGTCGCGACAAGTCGAGCAGGTCCGCCACCAGCCGGTTCAGCCGATCGGCCTCGAGGCTGATGGTGTCGGCGCGGTCGTCGCCGTCGACCGCGATGGCCTCGGCCACCGCCTTGATCGTCGTGAGTGGGGTTCGAAGGTCGTGCGAAACCGACGCCAGCACCGCGTCCTTGAGTCGGTCGGCCGCCTGCAGGGCCACCACGTTGGCCGCGTCGGCTTCGAGGCGGACTCGCTCGACCCCGAGGGCCGCGTAGTAGCGGAGCGCGGCCAGGAACCGGCGCCGCTTCGGATCGAGGTCGATCGGTCGATCCGCCACCAGTTCGAGCACCCCGACCACCGCCCCCGCGGCCGACAGCGGGAGCAGCAGGGCGACGGCGTCACCGAGCAGCCCGTCCGGATCGGCCGACTCGGCCAGGCGGACGGTCCCGTCGGCGAGGCGAGCCGCCGCCAGCCCGCTTTGGGCCACCCACGGCAGCACTTCGTCGGGCATCGATCCGAGTTCCGTCACCGCCCGGATCCGGCATTCCCGCAGTCCGAGCGTAGCCCGAATCATCTCGGCCAAGGCGCCGAGGGCATCGACCGCCCGCGGATTGGCGAGGCTCCGCGCCCCGAGCGACGCCAGCCGATCGACCTCCTCGGTCCGCTGCCGAGCCTCCGCGGTTTCAGCTCGCAGCAGATGGACGATCTGGGCGGCGACGCCGCCGACGACCAGGAACGCCACCAGCACGAGCCAGTCGAGCGGGTCGGCGATGACGAGCGTGCCGTGGGGCTGGAGGAAGAACCAGTTGAAGCCGAGAAACGCCACACCGGCAAGGCCGAGACCGAGCCCCCGACCGCCCGCGACACTCCCCGCCAGGACGAGCAACAGATACAGGAGCGCGACGTGCGCCTTGTCGAGTCGGTCGCGCACCGTGAGCATGGCCGCCGTGGTGACGACAAAGACGGCCAGCCAAACGGCCCAGTGGTTCCACCGGAGCCGGATCACGGCGGCCCTTCGACCTCCGCCGGGGCGGCAAAGCGATACCCGACGCCGGGCTCGGTTCGGATGTACTTCGGTCGGACCGGATCGGCCTCGAGCTTCCGGCGCAGATTGCCGACGTACACCCGGAGGTACTGCTGCGCGTCGCCGAACGCCCGCCCGGTCCAGACTTCCCGAAACAGCTGGCGATGGGTGAGGGTCTTGCCGGCGTGACTCATCAGGACCCGGCACAG
>JAEUJH010000730.1 GCA_016794825.1 Gemmatimonadota bacterium | reverse complement strand
ACCGCCAGGATCTTCTCGTCGTCCTCTCCCTTGTCCATCAGGAAGAACACGCCAACCGGTCGAACCTCGATCATGCACCCGGTGAAGACCGGCTCCGTCATCGCCACCAGGACGTCGAGCGGGTCGTGGTCGCCGGCCAGGGTCCGGGGCAGGAAACCGTAGTCGCCCGGATAGTGGACGGCGCTGTGGAGGATCCGGTCGAGTTTGAAGATGCCGAGATCCTTGTCGAGTTCGTACTTGTTGCGATCGTTCTTGGGGATCTCGATCAGGGCGTTGACGATGGCGGGCGGGTTGGCGCCCGTCGGCACGTCGTGCCAGAGGTGGACGGGGCTGCGCGGATTGGATGGCACGGATTCGCCGGGGAATGAAGGTGGGGGCAATTTAATCGCCGACGGTTGCGTCGGAGCCGGCCGGCCCGGTATCGTGTCAGGACGATGAATCGCTCTCTTCGTCAGGGCCAATGGAGCCGATGGCTGCCGGCGGTGGCGGTGTTCGCCGCCGCGGTCGCCTGGGTCGGCGAGGTATCGGCGCAGCAGGGCCGGATCGTCGGCTCGGTCGTCGACACGCTCAATCGGCGCCGGTTGGCCGGGGCCAAGGTCTCCCTCGAGGGGACGGAACGAGTCGTGGAGACCGATTCGAGTGGCCGGTTTGCGTTCGACAGCGTGCCGGCGGGGCCGCAGCGGGTCAGTTTCCGGCACGCGGTTCTCGATACCCTCGGACTCCGGGCCGCCACGGTGCAGGTGACCGTCCCGGCGGGCGGCGAGGTCAGGGCCGGACTGGGCGTCCCGTCCGGTCGGAGCTTCATCCGGTTGTGTCCGGCTCAGCCCGGGCTCCGGAGCCGGGCGGCCGTGTTCGGCGTGGTGCGGAACGCCATGACGGATGAGGTCCTGCCGGCGGCCGCGGTCCGGGTTTCCTGGGACAACGTGGTCGTCGACCCCGCGCTCGGCATCCGGCGCCGGGTCCAGACCAAGAACATCGTCACCGACTCCACCGGTCGGTACCTGGCGTGCGATCTGCCGCCCGACGCCGCGGTGTCGGTGGCCGTGTCGCCCACGGGGTTCGCGGGTGCCACGGGCGAGGTGCCGCTCCGGACCGACGAGGCGGTGCCGCTCCATTTCAGCATCGCGCCCACCGACGCGCCGCCCACCGCGACCCTGGTCGGCCGGGTGGTCGACACCCAGCGCCGGCCGCTCGCGGGCGCCGAGGTGTGGGTGGTCAACGCCCAAGGAACCGAAACGGCGGTGGCCCGAACCGATACCTCGGGCACCTTTACGTTGACGGGCCTTCGACCCGGCACCGGGATCGTGGCGGCCCGCCGGATCGGGTCCGCGCCGGCCAAGCAGAACGTTTCCCTGGCGGCCGATCGCAGCACCCCGATTCAGCTGACGCTGGTGCAACAGGGTGTGACTCTCCCTGAACTGAACGTCACGGCCAAGAAGATGAGCCGCGCGGTCGAGGCCGGATATACCGAACGCGAGGCGCGGGGTTTCGGCAAGTTCTTCGACCAGGACGACCTCGAAAAGACCGTTGGGTTCGCGGCCGGTGACGTCCTCCGGTGGCTGCCCGGGGTCCGGCTGGGGCAGGGCAACCTGGGGTCGGTGCTGACCAATCAGAGCATGCGCCGGAGCGTGTCGGGCGGGGCCTGCAACCTCGGGTTGCTGGTCGATGGCATGATCACGCCGCCGGACGCCATTCTGAACATGCCGAAGGACCAGATCGAGGCCATCGAGCTGTACGAGTCCGCCGACCGGGTTCCGCCCGAGTACCAGGGGCCGAACACCAACTGCGGCGTCGTGCTGGTCTGGACCAAGCGGTAGGGGCCGATTCTCGACTTGCGGGGTCGGGCCGTGCTATAATGGTGGCCCGCCGGAGCCCGCCTCCGGCGAGCCCGAGTGGCGGAATGGCAGACGCAGTGGACTCAAAATCCACCGCCGGCAACGGCGTGCGAGTTCGACTCTCGCCTCGGGCACTCCGCAGTTGCAGTAATCCACTTCATCGCAATCCGCTCGATCGAACCGTTTCCGCGGGCGCTGTATCCGTGGTGGCAAGCGCCCCATCCCGACGTTGCGTCGGAGCCAGTCAGACCGGATCGCGATTGAGATCGTAGCGCATGATGGCCGCGTGGCGGCCGCCGCGCACCCGCTCCGCGGCGTAGACGTCGCCCTCGGGGCCGGGTGACGGACCCGTCGCCGACCGGATCAGGTGCTCGTCGTCGTCGCTCAGGCGGATTTGCATTGCGGCTGCCAGATCCTCGAGCCGGCCACCGGGTCGGATCCCGACGATCGCCGCCGTGACACCCTCCCGGTCGAGCACCCAGCGGAGCGCCACCGTGGCGAGGTCGACACCGTGTCGGTCCGCCACGGCGCGAAGGGCCCGAAGGACGCCCTGGAACCAGAGCCAGCCGCCCCCATCCTCGATGACGAGGCCGTACTTCACCAGGGACCGATTTGCGGGCCGGGTTGGAGCCACGGCCCCCAGCCACCGCTCGCTCAGGAAGCCGCCCGCCAACGTCCCGTAGCAGAGCAGCCCGACATCGTTCGCCGCCGCCCGGCGGGCCAGGCCGCGGGCCGGCCGCTGGTCGAGCACCGAGTACTGGAGTTGTAGCGAAGCGATCGATACACCCGTGGCCAGCAGTCGGTCGAGGTGCGACGTGTCGAAATTGGTGAGGCCGATCAGCCGGATCTTGCCATCCCGCCGGAGATCGTCGAGCCAGTGGAGCGCTTCGACCGCGCCGGGCACCTCGTAGTCCCACCAGTGGAACTGGACCAGGTCGAGCCGCTCGAGCCCGAGCCGACGGAGGGAACGGTCGATCACCTGGCCGACGTAGCGCCGGTCGAGGGTCGGCAGCGCGGCCAGGTCGGGGACGAACTTGGTGTGGACCTGGGGCGGAGCCTGGCCCCGCGCTCGGCGGCGCCGGATGTAGTCGCCGATCAGGGCCTCGACCCCGGTGTAGATGTCGGCGCAATCGAAGGTGTTGGCCCCTCGATCGAGCCAGTGATCCCATTCGTCGAAGGCGGCCGTGGGGTCGACCAACCGGCCCGAATGTCCCGCCGACAGCTGCCAGCCGCCGAGGATCAGGCGGGGAATCGAGTACCCCGGGGCCAGGTCGATCAGTGGAATCATCGGGACCGATCCAGCGGCTCGGCGGACTCTTCGCCGTGCCGGAACGTCCGCCGGCCGACGCGGGAAATCCGGAACACCGCGCCGCAGTGCACGTCGGGGCAGGCGATGTCCGAGTCGGTCGTCATCCAGTCGTTGGGCGCCGTGTCGCGCTGTTTGGCCGGCAGGAGGGGGAGGAGGGCGGCCATGGCGTACAGGGGAAAGCCCTGACCGGGCGGAAGGGCAATGCGCCCGCCGCTGACCTCGAAGTAGTCGCCGATCTGCTCATGACACATCATCCGGCCGCGATTGGCCACCACTTCGACCCGGAGGTCGTACAGGGAGAACTCGTCGTTGGCGGACACCCGGCGCCTCGTGGTCTGGGAGACGGCGAACGATAGCACCGGCGGCGCCCGGCTTGTGGGGGGCGTCGGGTGCGGCCGCCCGCCCGTCCCGTCGCGGATTGCGCCGGTCGGCCGCCGCCGGGACAAATCGGGCCCTCCGCGGTCCCGAGGACCCAACTCGGCTCCGGGGTTAGACTTGCGTGCTACTGTGTCGGTACACTGATACTGTGGCCTCGGGATTGCAGGCCCCGATCCGCATGAGCCCCACCGTCCCCCCCAAGGGTTCCGACCCCTCCGGGTTCGTCCTGACGTCGCTCGCTGATGTCGATGGGCGGAGTCCGATCCCCCTCTACGAGCAGATCGCGAGCCGGCTCAAGAGCTTGGTCGGAGGTGGTGTACTCACGCCGGGCGATCCGCTCCCGTCGGTCCGTCACCTC
>JAEUJH010000849.1 GCA_016794825.1 Gemmatimonadota bacterium | reverse complement strand
TCCACCATCATCGTACCCGAGGTCGCTCCATGAATCGCTCCGCGTGCTCCCGTCTCACGGTCGGCCTCGCGTTCGGCCTGGCCGGGCTTCCCGTCGCCCTCCCGGCCCAGACCGTCCCGCTCCAGGTTGGGCGCATGGTGGCAGGCACGCTCGCCAAGGGCGATACGGCGCGCTATGCGGTTACGGCGGGCGACAGCGCGTTCGTGCTCCTCGAATTGAACCAGATCTCCGTGGCCGCCTCGGTCCGCATCGTCGACGCCGCCGGCAAACCGGTTGGGCGCTTTGCCGGTCCGGGCCGCGGCGCGAGCCGGTGGGGCGGCCCGATCGAAAAGGCCGGTGCGTATCAGGTCCAGGTCATCCCGTCGGACGGCCAGGCGGGCGCCTACCAGCTCACCCTGCTCCGACTCGAGCCGGTTGCCAAGGACCCGAAGCGCCTCGCCGACCAGCTGATGGCGGCGTACGACGGCGGCGGTACCCCGGGTGGCGTGGTCCACGTCTGGCGGGACGGCAAGGTGCTGTTCTCCAAGGCCTACGGGATGGCCAACCTGACCTACGGCATACCCTACGCCGTCGACACCCGGACCAACATCGGCTCGACCTCGAAGCAGTTCACCGCGTTCGCGATCATGCTCCAGGCCCAGCGCGGCCGGCTGTCGCTCGACGACGACATCCGCAAGCACGTCCCTGAACTGCCGGCCTTCGACCGGACGATCACGGTCCGGCACCTGATCACCCACACCTCCGGGCTCCGGGAGTTCCTCAACCTGCTGGTCATGGCGGGCCGCCGGCTCGACCGGGGCGACTGGATCGACCGGCGCGAACTGATCGACATCGTCCAGCGCCAGACCAAACTGCAGAACGAGCCCGGCACCGAGTGGAACTACAACAACACCGCGTTCGGGCTCGCGGCCCTGATCGTGGAGCGCACATCGGGCAAGGATTTTCCGACCTTCATGCGGGAGGAGGTCTTCGAGCCCCTCGGAATGACCCGGACCATGGTCCGACCCTCCATCCACCACATGGTCCCGGGGGGCTCCGAGGGCTATACCCCCGGTCCGGATGGCTTCCTCCAGGTCGGCGACCTGGGCGGCGCGATCGGCGCGGGCTCGATCTACACCACCGTGGGCGATCTCCAGCGCTGGGTCGAGAACTACGCCCACCCGCGCCTCGGTACCCCGGCAATGATCAAGGAGATGATGACGTCCTACGTCCTCAAGAACGGGAAGGAGACCGGCTACGGGTACGGGCTCTTCATCGACAAACAGCGGGGCCTCACCCGCGTCCATCACGGCGGGGCCGACGTGGCTCACCGCTCGATGCTGGCCTACTATCCCGAGATCAACGCGGGTGTCACCGTCCAGAGCAATCACGCCGGGTTCAACAGCGGCATGGCGAGCCAGCTGGCCGCCGCGTTCTTTGCCGACGCGATGAAGCCCGAAGTGAAGGCGGCGCCCGTCGCGGCGGCGTTCGACCCCAAGGCCTTCGATCCGAGGTCGTTCGACCGATACACCGGCCGGTACGCCCTCGACGCCAACCCCGGCATGGTCCTGACCTTCTCCCGCAAGGGCGACTCGCTCTTCGTCCAGGCCACGGGGCAGCCGCAGGCCAGCATTACGCCGACTTCGGACTCGAGCTTCGCCGTACCGATCGCCAACGTCTCGGCCACGTTCCTCCGGAACGCCGACGGCAAGGTCACTGGCCTCAACCTCGCCGAGGGCGGCCAGAACCGGCGGGCGTCCCGGCTGGAGGGCGAGGTCGCCAAGGCGTGGGCGCCGTCCGCCCAGGACCTCGCGGCCTTCGCGGGACGCTACTTCAGCGACGAGTTGGAGACGTTTTACACCATCACCCTCGAACGCGACACCCTGGTGGTGCGGCAGCGCCGCCTGGACGACGCCAAGCTCAGGCCTGGCGAGAAGGACCGGTTTGCCGGCGGGGGGCTCAGCTACGAGTTCGAGCGCGGCCGCAACGGCGAGGTGATCGGGTTCTACGTGGCGAACGGACGGACCCGGGACGTCCGGTTCGGGCGGGTTCGCTAGCCATGGCGGGAGGCTCGCCGTGGCGCGACCGGACCGGTACAGGCCGGCCTCCCACTCGCATCCGCATTCCGGGGAACCATACCCTCGGCGTCGACGGACGATGTCACGATCGACCTGTCCGCCATCGAACGGAGGAGACATGACCGTGGAGAAGACCCATCAATACCGGCCGGGCCTCTTTGTCGTCATGAGCCTCGGACTGACCTGGTTCTGGTGGGCCCTGGCGATCACCGTGGGCGGAGCAGACGAGAAGGTCGAGACCTACGCGTTCAAGACGGTGACGCTCGCCTTCAGTCTCATTGGCTTGCTGGCCCCCACCATCACGGCGGTGAGTCTGATCGTCCGCTCCCGCGACCGATCGCTGATCGCGGACTTCCTCGATCGGATCGTCAACGTCCGAAGGATCAGTCCGCGCTATCTGATCGTTACGCTGCTGCTGCCGCCGGCCGCGATGTGCCTGGCGATCGGTTTGTCGCTGCTGGTTGGAGAGTCGACCGACCAGTTCAGGCTCACCGTCGATACGAGTCAGATCGGGAAGCTCGTCACCATGGTTGTCCTCACGATGATTCTGGCGCCGATCCTCGAGGAGATGGGGTGGCGCGGCTACGGTGTGGACTCGTTCCGGGCGAGGATGGGCATGCTCAAGGGAACGCTGGCCTTCGGCGTCCTGTTGTCGGTGTGGCACGCGCCCTTGACGCTGATACCCGGCAGCTACCACTACGGGCTGGCGCA
>JAEUJH010000836.1 GCA_016794825.1 Gemmatimonadota bacterium | reverse complement strand
CGACCTCGGCAAGCTGTGCTTCGGATTCACCGTGTTCTGGGCGTACCTGATGTGGTCCCAGTTCCTGGTGATCTGGTACGGCAACATGCCCGAGGAAACCGGGTTCGTCTTTGCCCGGCTCTGGGGATCCTGGATGCCGGTCGGCCGGATGGTCTTCATCGGGATGTTCCTCCTTCCGTTCTGGGGCCTGCTCTTCGTCGGCGCCAAGAAGAGCCCGTTCTTCCTCGGCCTGTTTGCCTTGGTCAGCTTCACCTCCCTGTGGGTCGAGCGTTACCTGCTGGTGCTCCCCTCGGTCACCAAAGAAGCCGGACCGGTCGTCGGCCTTCCGGAGGTCGGGCCGACGCTGCTCCTGCTCGGCCTGTTCCTGTTCTGCTTCGCGTCGTTTGGCCGCGCTTTCCCGATGATCTCGCCCCGACTGGCCGAGATCACCCTCGGGCTCGAGGCCCAGCATGGGCACGGGCACGAGTTCGACCACGACGAGAAGCCTTCGGACTACGCCCACCCGAAGGAACTGCCGGCCTGAGCCGATCCGTCGGCGGGGTTCGGGGCGGGGGCTGGCCGGGTGCCAGCCCCCGCCTTCGCTTTTCGGGGTACTGCCGAGACGTCGTCCGCTTTCGGGTCAGAATGAGTCTTCTCTTGACAGTCTACAGAAGTGGGGCAATCTTCTCTAGACCATCGAGAGGAGTGGCTCATGGCCGACGATCGTTCCGAGCTGTTGCAGGGGACCCTGGAAATGCTGGTCCTCAAGACCCTTTCGGTTGAGCCGCTCCATGGCTGGGGGATCAGCCAGCGGATCGGCCAGATCTCCCGGCAGGTGCTGACGGTCAACCAGGGATCCCTGTATCCAGCGCTCGAGCGGCTCCGCCGCCGGGACTGGATTCGTTCCGAATGGCGGACCACCGAGAACAACCGCCGCGCCCGCTACTACGAGCTCACCGCCGCCGGCCGGAAGCGCCTGGCGGAGGAGCGGGCCGCCTGGGAGCGCTCCTCGGCGGCCGTGAACGGCGTGTTGGCCTGGGACGGAGGCGACGCATGAGCCTCTGGAGCGAGATCCGCCACCGTCTCGACGCCCTGCTGCGGGGCGACCGATCCGATCGCGAAACCAGCGAGGAGATTCGCTTCCACCTCGAGATGGAGGCCCGCATGCTGGAGGAAGGGGGGCACTCCCGGTCGGAAGCCGAACGGCTGGCTCGGGTCGCCTTTGGCCGCTCGGCGCAGGTTCAGGAGGAGGTTCGCGAGGCGCGCGGGATCGGCTGGCTGTCCGACCTCAGGCGCGACGTCTCCCATGGCCTGCGGCAGTTGATCCGGGCGCCGGGGTTCTCGTTGGTGGCGGTGCTGACGCTGGCCCTGGGCATCGGGGCCAGCACGGCGGTCTTCAGCGTGCTCGACGGCGTTCTCCTCCGCCCAGCGCCCATGCCGGACGCCGGGCGGCTGGTAATGCTCTGGGAGACCGATCGCCGCAGCGGCACCTCGCGGGAGCCCGGCGCCTGGCCCGACTATCTCGACTTTCAGCGGGAGACGAAGACGCTCGGTTCGGTCGCAGCCCTTCGCGGGACGGTCGTCAACCTCACTGGGCTCGAGGAGCCGGTTCGCCTGGCCGGTGTGGCGGTCACCAGCGGCTACTTCGAAATGCTCGGGGTCGCCCCGATCCTCGGTCGAACCTTCGGATCGGACGAGGCCGTCGTCGGCGGTGCTCACGTGGCCGTCATCAGCGAGGGCCTGTGGCGAACTCGCCTGCGGGCCGATCCCGCGGTGGTCGGCCAGACCATCTCGATGGACGAGGTGCCTCGCCAGATCATCGGGATCATGCCGGACGCCGCCGACTTTGGACTGGATCAACTCCACGCCCGGGCGGCGTACCACGGGGGCTACGCTCGGGAGGGGCGCATCGAGGTCTGGCTGCCGCTCCAGCCGTCTGGTCCGGAGGCCAGTCGCGATACCCATCCGTTCCTGATGCTCGGGCGGCTGGCCGACGGCGCTTCGGTCGAGGTGGCGCAGGCGGAA
>JAEUJH010000823.1 GCA_016794825.1 Gemmatimonadota bacterium | reverse complement strand
GTCCAGGTCCGGAGGGCCGCTCCGTCGGCCACGTTGGCCTCGGGATGGTCGTCGCCGGCCGGGAGCAGCCACTCCTGGAGAATGGCCCGCGGGGCGGCGTCGAACCGGGGGAGTTCCTCGAGGGTCAGCTGGTTTTCGAGGTCGTGGATGCTCGGGGCGGCGCCCTCGGCGGGCGCGTGGTCCGGTGCCACCCGGCGCAGCGCTTCCGCGTGGTACGCTTCCCGGCGCCGCGTCAGCGTGTCGGCCCAGTTCCGTTCGGCCGCCAGCCCGGTCCATTCCTCGATGGCGCCCCCCCGGGCCGGGCTCACGACCGCGGAAAACGCCGGCCCGTGAATCCAGATCTCCGCCTGGCCGTCCCGGTCGAGGTCGATCGTCTCGTGGGTCAGCGCCTCACCGGCGCGGAGGAGCCGCTCGGCGCGGGCCAGTTCCTGCCAGACGGCATCCCGCAGATGGGGCAGGTAGAGTCCGCCGAAGACGCCGTGCCAATAGGCGTCGTTGCACTGGGCGCGGCCGATGGCCCGGCGGGCCTCGGCCGGATCTCCTCGCTCCCGGCACAGCGCCGACAGGGCCTGCATCTTCTTGTGCATCCGGTTCGACTCCGGATACTTGACGAAGAAGTTCCGCCAGTGGCTGCCCCGCAGGAGGGCGCCCTCGGGTCCCTCGGTCCGTTCCCGGCCCAGCGAGGTTTCCAGGTCGGACAGCCGGAGCGCCGCGGCGGGTGGCAAGGCCCACCCCTCCATCTCCCGATAAGAAGCGCTGGGCAAATAGGCCAGCCCGCCCGTTGGCGCGGTCCGGAGCGCCTCGGCAAAGGTCACCAGGCGGATCTCTCCGGCGTCTCGGAGCGCGGCCAGGGTGGTGGTGAACTCGGTCATCCAGCCCTTCTGGTACACCCACTCGAGGGTACCCGGCCAGCCCCCGAACTTCTCGCCGTCGTCGGCCAGGATCGCCACCGGGGCTCCGTCCGCCCGCAGGCGCCGGAAGTACGCGGCCAGATCGCTCGGCGGCTGGAACGGAACCAGGTATCTGAGCCGTTCGTCGATCGGAAACAGCGCCACGGTCCGACCACCGCTCTCGGTCAGGAACGGCCGATGCAGCTGCTCTCGCTCGAATCCGGCCACCAGGAAATGCCGATCGTCGACCAGCGCGTATTCCACGCCGGCCCGAGCCAGGTCTTCGGCCAAATCCGGTTCCCAGACCCGTTCGGTGAGCCAGAGACCCGTCGCCTCGACCCCGAACCGACGGCGGAGCGCCTCGCGCATCCGGCCCAGCTGCTCCAGGCGATCGTCGCGCGACAGCACGGCCAGGATCGGCTCGTCGTAGCCGGCCAGGAGCAGTTCGATCCGACCGGCCGCCACGTGGCCGCCGAGGAGGTCGAGGTAGCTCGGGGCGTGGCGTTCGAGCCAGTCGAGCAGCGGACCGGAAACGTGCAGGGTGACCGGCCACGCCCCGCCGCGGTCGAGCGCCTCGAGCAACGGGCGATACACCTGGTCGAGATGCTGTTCGAACACCGAGCCGAAATTCCCGACCGGCTGGTGGAGATGGAGGCCGAAGGCAAACAGGACCGGAGGCGTCATCGGAGGGGCTCGGCGGCAATCGCCTCGCGGGCAAAGCCGAGTCGGGTGGCCAGGGCCGCGAACGCGGGCAGCTGGACCGAGCCGGCCTGCCGCATCAGGCGGTAGTAGCGGGTCTGGAGGTCGAACGGGATGGCCTGCTCCTCGAGGGCCAGGAGGTCGAGGCAGCGGGCCAGTCGGGCGGCGAGGTCCGGGGTCGCGTCGGCGGGTTGGTCCGGGACCAGTCGGATCGCGGCTTCCCGAAGTGCCTCCGCAAATCCGACCGAGCCATGCGCCAGCCGAACCAGGTCCTCCGCGCTCAGGACCTCGCGGAGCGCCTCCCGCCGGAGGATCTCTCGCGCCAGGGCCCGCTCCCGCTCCGGCAGCGCCTCGAGCGGAAGCGATTCGGTGCGGCCCGACGCGGTGCGCACCAGGTCCACTTCGATCGAGAATCCCGCGGTCTTGTGGACCTGGGCGGAGAACCGCTCGGTCTGCCCGGT
>JAEUJH010000791.1 GCA_016794825.1 Gemmatimonadota bacterium | reverse complement strand
CGGGTGGACGGGGCGGAAGCCTATACGGCAGGCCTACTTCACGACGTCGGGCTCCTGGTCACCGACCAGTTCTTCCCGGAAGAATTCGCCGGGGTACAGGAAGAAATGGACTTCGAGGGGGTCGCCCGGTGGCGGACCGAGATGAACCGCCTCGGAATGGACCACGGGGCCATCGCCGGGCGGGTCCTGGATCGCTGGCAGCTCCCGGCCACGGTCCGGGCGGCCGTCGCCAGCCACCACCAGCCCGAAACGGCCCCCCAAGAGGCGACGGACCTGGCCCACCTGGTCTGGGGCGCGGAGGCCCTTTGTACCGCCTCGGGCCTCGAACTCCCCCAGGAGGGGAACGCCGAGGTGTCGCCGACCGAGGTCTTCGACCGCCTCGACGTCCCGGAGCCCAAGCGCGAGGCGGTGATCGCCGAAGTCGGAGCGATCGGGGAGAAGGCCCGGCAGTTCACCCACTAGGCTCTCAAGGCCGGGGCGCGTTCATCCGATAGTCAGGGAGATTCGAGGGAAGTCCTCGAGCAACCCCCACCCATCGGATGGAGGAAGGTCGATGCGCCACCCCAGCCTCGCCGGCCTGGTCGTGAGTCTCACCCTCGCGGGGCCGAGCGTCCTGGCCGCCCAGCCGGGAACGCGGGCTGAAACCGCGGTGCCCGCACCGGCACCGGCTCCCGCGGCCAAACCGCGCTTTACGCTGTTCAATCCCACGCCGTGGGCCCAGGCCCGCGAGCTGTCCACCGACCGGCCCGACATGACCGAGAGCCCGTACACGTTCCGGCCGGTCGCGTCCAGTTCGAAATCGACGTCGTCAACTACACCCGCGACGTGAGCGGCGTTGGCTCGGCCCGTACCCGGACCGAGAGCCTGGCGCTCGCGCCGGTCAACATGAAGGTCGGGCTGCTTCACAATTTGGACGTTCAGCTGGTGGTCGAGACGTTCGTCCGGGACCGAGAGCGAATCCTGACTGGGAACACGGCAGCTGCGAGCAGCCGGCTGGGCGAGATCACCGGGCGAGCCAAACTCAACCTCTGGGGAAATGACGGGGGCAAGACGGCCTTCGGCCTGATGCCCTTCGTCTCGTTCGTGCCGGGGGCCCTCGGCGGCCGCTACGCCAACGCCGGCCTGATCGTGCCCTTGGCCGTCGACCTCGGCGGCGGGTTCGGCCTCGGCACCATGGCCGAGTTCGATTTCGAGAAGAACGAGGCCTCCGGGAACTACCATACGGTGTTCGTCAACTCGATCACCGTCGGGCGCGATCTGGCCGAGAACCTCGGTGCCTACCTCGAGTTCTTCAGCGCCGCGTCGACTGAGTCGGGGTCCGGGTGGGTCCGGACGCTCAACGCCGGGATGACCCGCGGGATCGGCGCCAACGTCCAGCTCGATCTCGGTGCCAACATCGGATTGAGCCGCGTGGCTGACGACTTCAACCCGTTCCTGGGTCTGTCGTTCCGATTCTGAGTCCGGCCGTGCGCCGGGAATCCGCGCCGCCCTAGGGCCATTCGGCCCCAGTGGGCGGCGCGGTCGTTTCCACTTGGCCCGCGGCCCGCCCATCGGGCCATTCGGCCCCGGGGTAACCCCGGGGCGAGGCCCTCAAGTGTCGCCTTCCCGTGCCGATACCGAAGCCATCGACTTCAACTCGAACGGTTCTCGCGAGCGCGGGACCCGATGAACATGGTCAGGAGATCCGACGATGACGCTCCGCTGGTCGCTGAAACGAACCCTGCTCGCGTTGGCCGCGCTTGGTGCCGTGGTTGCTCTGGTAGTGGGGGGAATCGGCCGCCTTTCGACCAGCCGTCTTGGCACCGCCATGGACGAAATGGCCCGATCGGCCGCCGGCCTCCAGAACGCGATGATGGGCGACATGATGCACGACGCCCTGCGGGCGGACGTCCTCCGGTCGTTCTTCGTGGCCCGGACCGCGCCCGGCCAGCGGAAGGACGTGCTCGATGAACTCGCCGAGCACGCCGGGACCTTCCGGTCGTCGATCGCGGCGTTCGATTCGCTCCGCCTTGGCGGAGACGTCGACCGCGCCCTCGCCGATCTCCGGAAGCCGCTCGAGACCTACATCGGCACGGCGGAGGACCTGACCCGCCTGGCTTTTCAGAACCCGGGCCAGGCCGAGGCTCGGTATCCCGAGTTCCAGGCCGCGTTCGAGAAGCTCGAGGGCAAGATGGAAGCGTTCGGCGACGCCACCGTCGCCCATAGTGACCAGGCCTCGGCGGCCGGCCGCTCGGCCCAGGCCAGGCTCGCGCTCCTGATCGTCGGCGTCCTGATTCTCGGCGCGGGCCTGGTGCTCGG
>JAEUJH010000790.1 GCA_016794825.1 Gemmatimonadota bacterium | reverse complement strand
ATCGATCTGGCCGGCCATGACCTTGCCGGCGACCAGGTTGACCGCCTCGAGTCCGGAACCGCAGTACCGGTTGATCATGGTGGCCGGGACCCGCTCGTCGAATCCGGCGGAGAGGACGGCCCAGCGCCCGATGCCGGACTGGTCCTTGACCGGCTCGACGCAGCCGAGGATCACGTCCTCGACCTGGGAGGTATCGAGCGTGTGACGGGTCTTGAGAGCCCGGAGCGGGGTCGCGCCGAGTTCGACCGGAGCGACTTCGTTGAGCGCGCCGTCCGATTTGCCCCGACCCCGGGGCGTTCGAACCGCGTCGAGAATGAAGGCGTCTGACATGATCCGCGATCGTGAGGGAACGGGCCGAATCTATCAGCCGGAGCCCCGGGAGGGGAGGCCCGAAAACAACGCATGTTGTATTCATGGCTGCGGGGGCGGTCCGGTGGTACGTTGCAGCCATGACGAAACCCCTGACGATCGGGATGGTCCTCTTTCCCGATTTCACCCATCTCGACCTGACGGGCCCGTTCGAGGTGTTCGGCCGGATCCCGGGTGCCCGGGTCCGGGCCGTGGCCGCGTCGACGGCGCCGGTGACGAGCGACACCGGTCTCCATATGGTGCCCGACCTGACCCTGGCCGAGTCGCCTCAGTTCGACGTCGTCTGCGTACCGGGCGGGCCGGGAATCAATGCCATGCTCGAGGATCGGGAGCTGCTCGACTGGCTGGTGGCTCAGGCCAAGGGGGCCCGCTACCTGACCTCGGTCTGCTCGGGTGCCCTGATCCTGGGCGCGGCCGGGCTGCTCCGGGGCTACCGGGCCGCCACCCACTGGCTCTCGATGGACTTCCTGCCTCTGTTCGGGGCCACGCCGGTGGCCGAGCGGGTGGTGGTGGATCGGAACCGGATCACGGGCGGGGGGGTGACGGCGGGCATCGACTTCGGCCTGGTGGTGGCGGCCCGGTTGACCGACGACGCGACCGCCCAGCGGATCCAGTTGATGATGGAGTACGATCCGGCGCCGCCGTTCGACGCCGGTTCGCCTGACCGGGCGGATCCGGCCATCGTCCAGGCGGTGCGGGTCCAGGGGGCCGCCTACCTGGACGCCCGGCGGGAGATCGCCCGGCGGGCCGCGGCGCGCCTAACGCCGGGGTCCTAGGGCAGGAAGCGGGCCCGGGCCTCGGGGGCAGGGGCGGGGCAGGCGGGGTACCGACCGAACAACCGGTAGCGCCAGAAGGCGACCACGTCGTAGAGCGAATCGCGGATTTCCCGGGGGACCAGCCACCCGATCAGGCCGAGGCGCCAGGGCCCGCCCAGGTAGCGGAGGAGCCGGAGTACGGCGGTCGACCGGACCGAAACCCGCGCCCCTTCGATCAGGACCAGGGAGTCGATCCGGGCCAGCTCCGGATGAGCCGACCGGATCCGGTCGGCCGTGGGGCCGACCAGGGGGGCGAACTGGAGCGGGCCGCGGCGGTCGACGCGGAGGAGGAACCTGACCCAGCCGTTGCAGAGGGCGCAGAGCCCGTCGTAGAGCAGCAGGGGGGGTGGTTCAGACAAGGAGGCCGGCTTCGCGGAGCTCCTCTTCGAAGTCGGGGGCCGGCTG
>JAEUJH010000690.1 GCA_016794825.1 Gemmatimonadota bacterium | reverse complement strand
CACGGTGCCGCAGCTGATGCCGGGGATCGTTTCGGGGGCGCTGCTGGCGTTCACGTTGTCGTTCGACGACTACGTCATCACTTCGTTCGTGTCGGGGAGCGGGTCGTCGACCCTGCCGCTGGTGGTCTACGGGATGGTCCGCCGCAACATCGAGCCGTCGATCAATGCCATCAGCACCGTCATCGTCGTCGTGACGTCGGGGCTCCTCCTCCTGGCCGACCGGATCGGGCACGACCACACGCGACCTCGAAACCGTCGGCCGGCCTCGCGCTGACCGCCGGTGTTGAAACGGTGCCGACCCGGGGAGCCGCTCTTGGCGGACCTACTCGGCTTGTTGCCAACTCCGTCCCACGGTTCGGCGAACATGCTCGAGCCGGCTCGACATCCCGAGCAGGCTCGAGTCGATCTGATCGAGGGCCAGCGGTCGACCGAGATTGGCCGCGACCCAGTCGAGTTCCCACTGATTGAACTTGTAGTGATTGAACCGGAGCAGCTCGGGATCGAGCAGCCGGACGGTCTTTCGTTTCGACACCGCCGGTGAGTGGATCGAGTAGGTCGCCTTCCGCCAGGGCACCCGAAGCGTGTCGGCGCGGATCAGCGCCTTCCGCCCGAAGTCGGCGGTGACCCAGTCGGCGCAGCGGTCGATCCCGATCACCGAGGCGACCGGGTTGCCATCGTCGTCGAAGCGCGACGCGAAGCACTTCTGCGGCAGCGTCACGTAGGTCGTTCCGGTCGCCTCGAGATCCCGGAGCAGCTCCGCCATGCCGGCGTGCCGGCCGGGAACCAGGAACTCGTCGAGATCGGTGAAGCTGACCCAGTCGCTCCGGGCGGCGTGCCGCCGGACGAAGTCCATGAAGGCGGCCGCCTGACCGTAGGTGATCTGCCCGGTCTCGTCCCGCGGTTGCCAGGGGACATGGGTGACGTACCCGTGGCGGATGAAGGGGTCGAGGAGCCGGTCGAGTCGCCGGGCAATCTCCGCGTCGCTCTGGTCGGCCAGGAGGCGGAAGATCGACTCGCCCCGTTTGTTGCGGGCGGTGACCTCGAGGCTGTTGCCGCAGTCGAGCCAGCGGCTGCCCGCGTTGTCGTAGAGATAGAAATGCTCGAACCCGATGGCGATGTGATAACAGAGCCATTCCTCGAGGAAGAAGAGGTTCTCCCGGGGGAGGAACACGCTCATCAGGCTGAGCCGGCGGCGGCTCACTTCGGAGCCGTCACCATCGTCCGGCTCGTGGCCACCGAGTCGGCCAGCTCCGCCGGCTCGAAGAAGTTCGAGTGCAACCGGGCCTGCCCCACCAGCCGCGACTGATCGCTGTAGTGGGGCGACCTGGGATCGTCGCTGGCGCCGAACATCGCCAGGCTCACCGAGCGGACCGTCGGGCCGAGCTGCACCAGGAATGCGTGACGCGTGCCGCCCAGCGACCAGCGGAGTCCCGCGCTGTCCGGCGGGGTGTAGATGGCGGCCCAGAACGACTGCAGGTCGGTCGCCCGATTTCCCGGGAGCGAGCCGAGCGTAAAGCCCCGCGCCGGCTCGCTGACGCCGCCGCGGCCGATCCGGAAGGCGTCGCCGAAGGTCCGGTCGACCCCCCGCGGATCGCGGGACACGTCGGCGTAGGCCGAGTCGACCAGCGCGGCGATCGTGGCCCGCTGCGCCGGGTTCAACGCCTGACCCGTGTTGATCGCGACCTCGAGTGCCGTCGCCACCGCCCGGTCG
>JAEUJH010000689.1 GCA_016794825.1 Gemmatimonadota bacterium | reverse complement strand
GTGGTAGTCGAGACAGGGCCGCTCCCGCCGCTCCCGCGGGAGGTCGTCGGCGCAGCTCCGGACGGTAAAGATCCGGCGGATGAGCGCCAGGGTGCGGCGCATGTCGGCCACGTCGGTGTACGGCCCGAAGTAGCGAGCCCCCGGAAAGTCGCGGCGACGGGTGACCAGCACCCGTGGAAACGGCTCCTTGACCGTGACGACGATCGACGGATACGACTTGTCGTCCTTGAGCCGGACGTTGAACCGGGGCTGGTGCTCCTTGATCAGGTTGTTCTCGAGCAGCAGCGAATCCGCCTCGTTCGCCACGACGATGGTTTCGACGTCGGCGATCTGCCGGACCAGCAACTGGGTCTTGGGACTGAGCGCGTGGTCCGCCGCGAAGTAGCTCCGGACCCGCGACCGGAGACTCTTCGCCTTTCCCACGTAGAGCACGGCCCCGTCGCGCCCCTTCCAGAGATAGACGCCGGGGCCATCGGGGAGCGTGTCCAGCTTCCGGTCGAGCAGCGGCGAGGTCACCGCCCGCCTCCGAACTTGCTCCGGAGCAACGCCATCGTGGGAACCCCGAGCAGGACGGTGCCGCCCAGGTAGAGCAAACCGTAGAGCGCCACCACGCCGAGTTCCGCCACCCAGTGTCCGGGCAAGCGGGCGGCCACCGGCCACGCCACGGCCGCCGCGAGCAGCGCGGCAAGCCAGACGCGCCCCAGATGTCCCCAGTCGGCCGGGATCGGTCCCAACCGGCCGACCAGCGCTCGCCGGAGCAGGAGGAACTCGATCCATCCGGCCAGGCCCGACGCGGCGGCCAGACCCGCGGTGCCCCACTTCGGATCGACATCCAGCACGCCCGGCAGCCACCGGGCCGCCCCGATGCCGAGCGCAATACCGAGCCCGACCCGAATGACCGCGTACCGGAGCGGCGTCCGGGTGTCGCGGAGGGCAAAGAAGGCGGACGAGTAGAGGCGACCGAGCGTGGCGGCCAGGAGCCCCACCGTGGCGCCGGCCAGGGTACCCCAGACCCAGACGCTGTCGGCCTCGGTGAATCGGCCGGACTGGAGGACCAGCGCCGCGATGAGTCGGCCCAGCGCCAGGAACGCGACGACCGACGGCACCACGAAGAACGCCACGTGGCGGGAGGCCCGCTCGATCCGCTGGCGAAGCGCGGCGGACCGGGTGGCGTCGCTCTCGCGCTCGGCGGTCTCCGAGAGCGCCGGCAGTTCAGCCGCGGCAATCGACATCCCGAACAGGCTGACCGGCAGCGTGTAGAGGAGCTGGGCGTTGGTCAGGGCGCTCAGGGCGCCCTTCGGCAGCCAGCTCGCGATCATCGCGTCGGCAAAGGCGCTGATCTGCACCACCCCCCGGCTGGTAGCCGCGGGGAGGAAGTTCCGGACCACGTTGCCGACCGCCGGGAGTCCGCGGCCGAGCGACCAGCGAACGCCGCCCGTTAGGCGCCACACCATCGGGAGCTGAACCGCGAACTGGAGCGCGCTGCCGAGGACGGCGCCCCACGCCGTCCATCGGACCAGGTCGCCGTCGGCGTACCGGGTGGCGGCCAGCAGGGTCGTCGCGATGATGGCCACGTTCCAGACGACCGGCGCCGCGTAGGACAGGAAGAACCGCCGGTGACTGTTGAGAATGCCGAGGCACCAGGCCGACATCACCAGCAGACCGATCCCGGGAAAGAGAATCCGGACCAGACTGACGGTGAGATCCCGACGGGCGGGATCGTACCCCATCACCAGCAATCGGACGATTTGAGGCGTGGCCAGGACGCCGACCGCGACGATGGCGGTGATGGTGACGGCCAGCAAGCCGGCGACGGCCCCGGCCAGGCGCTCGGCGCCCTCGACGTCGCCGCGGGCCCGCAGCCGGGTGTACTCGGGGATGAGCGACGCGGACAGCGCCCCTTCGCCGAACAGGTTCTGGAGGAAATTGGGAATCCGGAACGCCGCGTTGAGGGCGTCGGCGGCGTCGGTGGCCTGGCCGAAATAGGCGCTGATGACCCGCTGCCGGATCAGGCCGAACAGCCGACTGACCAGGATCCCGGCCGCGACGAACGCCGCGGCCCCGCGGCGCTCGGTGGTCAGGTGTCTTGGCGCGGTGGGAGGGTGGGTCGGGACGGGCTGTCCTCGATCAGCTTCTGGAGGAACTGGTTCTCCTCCCGAAGCACTTCGACCGAGCGCCCGAGATCGTCGACTTCGAGTTCCAGCGTCTCGATCCGCTTGACCAGGGCGCCGATTTCCGGCGGAACCACGGTCGGCCCCTCGAGCCGCCGCGCCAGCGCGCGGCCGATCGGGGAATCGACGAGAACGACGGCCACCGGAATCAGGAGCGCCGCGAGCACGATCAGACCGAGGATCGCCATGGGTCGAGTCTAGGGGGTGGAGGAGGCGCCTTCAAGGGCGCCGCGATACCACGCGGCGATGTGGTCGGCCAGCGGCTCGAGCACCGAGAAGCCGTACCGTCCGGCCAGGCTCGCCAGGCCGAGGACCCGTTCCTGGGGCGCCCCGCCGGGCCGGACCGAGGCCCGGGCGCGCTCCAGTTGGCCCATCAGCTCGCCCTGACGGCGCTTTTGGGCCCCGAGCAACCGCTTCTCGAGTTCCGCCAGGCCCCCGAGCGCCGCACCCTGGGCCGAGGCCGCGGGCTTCTCGAGCGTGGGGTCAATCTGCCGGGCCACCGCCACGAGGCGCGGATACCCGGCGTCGATGGCGGCGCGGAGGTCGGCAAACGCCGCCTCGAAGTCGGGCGGGACGAGGGTCCGCAGGATCCGCTGCTCCACCGCCGCGGCGGGGCCGAGCAACTCGTCGAGGGTCACCCCGAGCTTCTCCATCGTCCGGGTGACCCGGGGTTCGACCAGCACCCCGGACCAGCGCGGCGTCGGCCGCTGCCGCTCGACGCCTAACGGTCCGTAGAGGACCTCGGCCAGCGCCAGGTAGCGGAGTTCGCCCGG
>JAEUJH010000679.1 GCA_016794825.1 Gemmatimonadota bacterium | reverse complement strand
CCCGGAGCCGCCTTCCAAACCGGTAACTTCTTCTGGGGCGTAGACATAGGCCGGAGTCCCCGAGAGGCAGGAACCGCGCCAGTCCCGATTCAGCCCGTCGCGCGAACGTCAAGCCAATGCAGCGAAATGATTTAGGAGCGGCGGACCCGGTCAGGATCGGGCCCAGCCCCTTGGCGTTCGGCCTCAGTCGCCCCAGCGGGCCATCCAGGTGCCGGATCGACGATCCCGGGCGGCGGGCGGGTCGGTCCACCGCCGGGGTCGACGAGCCGGGAGCGCGGACTCTGCCCCGGCGCGGTCCGACGGGGATTACTGGCGACGCCAGGAGGGGGCTACTGGCGGCGCCGGGAAAAGAGACTGTCCCAGACCGCCAACGCCGGCTTCGGCGCCAGGTTGGCGTCGAGAACGCCGAGGGTGGCGAACGGCGTGAGCTGGTCGCGGACGTCGGCCGGAAAGGAACTCAGGTCGAGGTCGGTCGGCGTGAGCTGGAGCCAGCCTAACGCCGTCGTGCGCTCGAGCAGCCGGGCCTGACGGGCCAGATACTGCGCCTGCCGAGCGGGCGAGGAGGTGAACCCCGCGCTGGATCCGCTGGCCCAGCCACCCTCGACCACCATGACCGGAAGGGACCGACCGGCCAGGAGCCGACTGTAGTAGTCGTCGGGAAGCTGAGCCGGATCGGGCCAGCCGAAATACGGGTACGACGACAGGCCGAGCAGCTCGACGAACGGGAAGTCGGCCAGGTCGGTCTCGATGCCCTGGTACGGGGTGTTGACCAGCTTGCCCCACGCCACCTCGACCTGGACCGAGATGAACCGCCGGGGCGGCGACGCCAGCGCCGCCAAGTCGGCCGCGGCGGCGTTGACCACCTGCACGACGGCGTTGTACACCGGACGCGGTGCCGCAAACCGGATCAGATTGGTTTCGGCCGCGAGCCCGACGTACTCGGGCCGATAGCGCCGGACGAAAGCCAGAATCCAGTCGCGGTAGAGTCTTTGGACGGCCGGCTCGGTCAGGCTTCGACCGGCGGCTCGGAGTTGCGGCGCCTCTTTTTCCCGGGCCAGGCCATCCGTGGCGTCGGCGATGAACACGAGGGCCAGCCCCTTGGCCCGGTAGTACTGGATCAGCCCGTCTTTTTCCCGCGCCAGCAAGGTGTCGGGCGGGGTGCCGGCCAACAGCGCCGTCCACGGCAATTCCTCGTGCACGATCGCGATATCGGCCCGGCGGGTCCAGATCTCGAGGGCCTGCACGGCCACGTTCTGATCGAGCCGGGGCGGGAGCCCCGCGAAGCCCATTCGATAGCTCCGAGTCGAAGGCTCGGGTCCGGGTTCGGTTCCGTCGGTGGCGCAGGCGGCCAGCAGGGTAACCAGCAAGAAGAGTCGTCGCATCGGGCTCCCGGGTTGCCAATTCCGTGCCGGCAACGACCCTCCGATAGGACACGGCCCGATCAGGGTGGCCGGGAAAACCCCGGGTTGGTCGCCCGCAGGGTCGGGCTCACGAGGTACTCCCAGACCCGCCAGATCCCGTCATCACCCCGGGCCAGGGTCACGGTCTCGCCGCCCTGGGTGCCGCCGCGGAAATCGATTCGGGTATCGAACACCACGGCCTCCGGATACCGCGGCGGGTCGGCCGGGACATAGCGCACCGCGGTGACCCGCCGTTTGAGGACCGGCTCGAAGGAGCGAACCGAGCCGGACCACATCCGGACGAATGTCTCCCGGTTGAGCCGCTCCTTGAATTGGACGCTGCCGCGCTCCCAAGCCGCCCGGGGATCGTCGCCGCGGATCAGATTGAACCAGATGGTGATTTCCCGATCGGCCGCGACGACAGCCGCGTTCATGGCCGCCGTCGTCGCGGGGTCGACCAGTTGCCCGGCGAGCCGGACCGGCAGGAGCAGCAGCAAGGGGAGAACGAATCGCATCGGAGCCCCGGTCCAGCGAGGAGACTCGGCAAGTATAGCCAGGCGGCGGCGCGGAGCGGGACCGCTCGCCGCCGGAAAACGAGGAAGCCGCTCGCGAATGTTCGGTTCGCGAGCGGCTTCCCGGTTCGGGGCGGCGCGAGCGCCGTCCCTATGTCGTGCGCGAGCGGATCAACCGCACTCGCTGAAGCCGCAGACGTGGCACTTGACGCAGCCCTCGGCGAACTCGAGCTGGGACCCGCAGTCCGGGCAGGACCCGGCGAGGGTTTCCTGCATCCCACCGAAGCTCATCTGCTCGTTGCCGCGGACCACGGTCTGGGAGACGGGCTCGGCCACCGAACCGGCCACCGGGCCCGGGAGCAGTTCCTGCTGGATGCCCTGCTTTTCCTGCATCCAGCGCTCGAGGGCAATGCCGACCGCGTCGGGCACCGACATGACCTTGTTCGGGCCCAGGCCCATGGTCTTGTCGGAGCTGATGCCCCGCACCTGGCGGTGGATTTCCTTCATCGGGATGCCGGAGCGGAGCGCGAGCGAGATCAGCCGGCCAATGGCTTCGACGTCGGCCATGAGGGCGCCGCCGGCCTTGCCGAGGCTCATGAAGACCTCGAACGGCTGGCCTTTGTCGTCCTCGGTGAGCGTGACGTAGAGGGTACCGAGCGGAGTCTCGAGGCGGCGGACCGAGCCGCGGAGCAGCTCCGGCCGGGAGCGCTTCTGGCGGCGCTGCAGGTTCTCGGACTCGAGTTCGTGGACCATCTTGCGGAGCCGTTCGTTCTCGGCCCGGACCTCGGCGAGTTCGCCCAGGATGTCGGCGCTGTCGGCGCGGGGGGCGCCGGTCGGCACACCGAGGTTGACGACCGCCGTGGCGGCCGGCTGTTCGGCGGTGACCATGACGCTGCCGAGATCCTCGCGCGCCTCGGCCTTGCCGCTCTTGGCGGCGTCTTCCTGGACCTTCTTGGCGGTCGAGCCGGCCGAGAGCACCTGCATGTCGCGGCTACCGTCGCGGTAGACCGTGACGCCCTTGCAGCCGAGTTCGAAGGCGAGCCGGTAGATCTGCTCGACCTCTTCCTCGGTGGCGTGGTTGGCGAAGTTGACCGTCTTGGAGATGGCGCTGTCGTTGGCCTCCTGGAAGGCGGCCTGCATCCGGACGTGCCACTCGGCGCCGATCTCGTTGGCGGTGACGAAGACCCGCTGCCACTTTTCCGGCACCTCGGGGTGCCGGGCATGGCCGGTTTCGGCCACCCGCCGGATCAGTTCGTCGGAGTACCAGCCTTCGCGCTTGGCGATGGCGACGAAATCCTCGTTGACGTCGGGCATCAGGACGCCGGCCTGATTCCGCATGAAGGCCACCGCAAAGAGCGGCTCGATGCCGGAGCTGCAGCCGGCAATGATCGAGATGGTCCCGGTCGGGGCGACGGTGGTGACGTTGCAGTTCCGGAGCCGGCGCATCGGGCGGATCCGCTTCCCGTCCTGGTCGCGGGCGCAGGTGGCGTCCGGACCCCAGATGCTCCGCTCCCACTCGGCAAAGGTGCCCCGAAGCCCGGCCAGCCGCTCCGATTCGACCTTGGCTTCGTGATCGATGAACCGCTGGACCTTGCGGCCGAGCTCGACGGCCTCGGCGGAGTCGTAGGGGACGCCGATCCGGACGAACACGTCGGCCAGACCCATGACGCCCAGCCCGATCCGGCGGATCTTCTGCGCGAGGGCGGTGATTTCCGGCAGCGGGTAGTGATTGGCGTCGATGACGTTCTCGAGGAAGTGGGTGCAGAGATGCACCACTCGCCGGAGCTGGGCCCAATCGAGGTCGCCGTCGGTCGTGACGAACTCGGCCAGGTTGATCGACCCGAGGTTGCAGACGTCGTACGGCAGGAGCGGCTGCTCCCCGCACGGGTTGGTGGCCTCGTAGGTGCCGAGATGCGGGACCGGGTTGTAGTAGTTGGCCCGGTCGATGTAGAAGATCCCGGGCTCACCGGTCTTCCAGGCGCCGTGGATGATCCGGGCCCAGACGGTCCGGGCGTCGAGCTGACCGACCACCTTGCGGCTGGCCGGATGAAGGAGATCGTAGGACTCGCCCTTTTCGACCGCCGCCATGAAGGCGTCGGTGACCGCGACCGAGATGTTGAAGTTGGTGATCTTGGTCGTGTCGTCCTTGCAGGTGACGAAGTCCATCACGTCCGGGTGATCGACCCGGAGGATGCCCATGTTGGCGCCCCGGCGGGTGCCACCCTGCTTGACGACGTCGGTGGACGCGTCGAAGAGGCTCATGAACGACACCGGCCCGGAGGCGACGCCCATGGTCGACCGGACGATGTCGTTCTTGGGCCGCAGCTTGGAGAAGCTGAACCCGGTGCCGCCGCCCGACTGGTGGACCAGGGCCATGGCGGTCAGGGTGTCGTAGATGCCGCTCTTGCCGTTCGACAGCGCGTCGTCGACCGGAAGGACGAAGCACGCCGACAGCTGACCCAACGGCCGGCCAGCGTTCATGAGCGTGGGCGAATTCGGCATGAAGAGCCGCTTGGCCATCAGCTCATAGAACGCGTCCGCCAGCGCCTCGACCGCACCCTCCGAGGCCCCGTACCCACGGTCGGCGCCGGCGATCGTCTTGGCGACCCGCCAGAACAGGTCCTCGGCACGCTCGATGGGTTTGCCCGACTCGTCGCGGACCAGGTAACGCTTTTCCAACACGGTGATGGCGTTGGGCGACAGTTCCAGTGGGACCCGTGGCGTGGTAGAACCCATGGGCGGCTTTCCTCAAACGGCTCGAGTTGTCGGTTGTTTGCGAACGAAGTGACCTTCGCGAGCGCCACTCGATTTCGTGGCGCGGGAGGAGCAAGCTAGGCGGTTGTCCGGCTTGACACAATACGCGCCAAACTCAAGCAACGACGCGAATAAAGCGTTTGCACATCACAAATCTGACAACGTCACTTTTCCGGGTCCACCACCGCGATTCGCGCCCGCGTCCGGACGCTCCGTCCACCGGCCGACGCAGCTTCCAATTCGACCTCATATCGACCCGCCTTCAGACCACGGCCCGACACCACCACCACCGCCCGCCGAACCGCCCCGCTGCCCCCAACCGGCCGCCAGTCGGCTCCCGACCACACCTTCCACTTCTCGTCCTTGCCGTCCGTCCGGAACGGCCGCGACCAGACCCGGAACCGGACCGCCTCGCCCGGGTCGAATCCGATCAGCGCCGCGCCGATCACCAGCGAATCGGTCCGGTCGAACACCAGCCCCGGACTCGCGGCCACCGAATCGTCCGGCCCAAGGACCCAGCGATGCCCGGCCCGGACCGCTCCCACCGTCAGATCCGACAGGCGCGGCCCCTCCTCGACCCCAACCAGGATCGCGTCCCGCCCGACGATCAGACCCCACTGCCCTACCTCGATCGCCACCCG
>JAEUJH010000674.1 GCA_016794825.1 Gemmatimonadota bacterium | reverse complement strand
TGGGCCGGCGCGTTCGGACACCCGCAGTTCATGCCGAGCACCTTCCGGACCCGCGCCGTCGACGGCGATGGCGACGGTCGCCGCGACATCGTTCGCTCGGTGCCGGACGCGCTGGCGTCGGCGGCCAACTACCTCCAGCGGGCCGGGTGGCGCGGCGGAGCGCCGTGGGGGCATGAGGTCACGGTCCCGGCCCGGTATCGCGGGCGGGTCGGGGTCCGCCATCGGCGTCCCGTGACGGCGTGGGCGGCCGCGGGAATCCGCCGGGTCGACGGCAAGAAGCTCACCGGCGGCGGCACCGCCGCCCTGCTCCGACCGGCGGGACCGAAAGGCCCGGCGTTCCTGGTGTACCAGAATTGGCGCGCCATCTTCGCGTATAACGCGGCCAGTTCGTACGCCCTGGCCGTGGCGCATCTCGCCGATCGACTCCGGGGGGAAGGCGGGTTCGTCACGCCGTGGCCGACCGACGACCGCGGCTTGTCGCGGCTCGAGCGGCGCGAGGTGCAGGAGCGGCTGGCCCGGCGAGGTTACGACGCGGGACCGGCGGACGGCGTCATCGGATCGCGGACCCGCGCGGCCATCGAGCGGGTCCAGGGTGAGTTCGGGCTGACGGTCGATGGGAGAGCGGGGGGGAAGTTGCTCGACGCGCTGCGGGCGGCGGATTCGGTCGGGTCGACACCCGGTCCGAAACCGCCGCCCGGCGGTCGACTCAGCGGCCTTCGCGGGACGGGCGCTTGACGGCGGGCACGCCCTGCTGCGGCGTGGCCCACAGATACTCGTCGGTCAGCATCTCGGCGGGGAGATAGCGCCCGGCAAAGCTCGGCTGGATTCCCGCCCGGCTCAGGACGCAGGCGCCGAGTCCGACGGTGGCGAGCACCCAGGTGGCCAGAACGGCCGCGAGCAGGATCAGCGTGCCGGCCACCGGTACCCAGCCGAACAGCACCCAAGCCAACCAGACCGCCGCGACGCCGCCCAACCCGATACCGAGGTACCGGAAGCTGTTCGGCGAGACCGCGACCCCGCGCGCCATCTGGCGGCGGGTGTGGGTCTCGCCCATGGCGTGGGCCACGGCCAGGAAACCACCGAGGACCCCGACGACGACGAGGAGAGCGTAGACGACCACGACGAACGGCACCAGCAGGACCCCCACCACGCTCAACACCAGGCCGACCACCAGCATCCCGAAGGTGGGGATGACCAGGACCTGGGAGAGCAGGCCCACCATGAACGAGCGCAGGAAGCTGTGGCTCACCGTGTCCGACACGACTTCGAGATTGGTCTTGCCGAAGAGCACCAGGCCGAACCCGATCAGGCCCAGCGTGAGCATGGTCCCGACCAGCCCGGCCGCGTTGGTGAAGACCCGGGCCACGGGGCCCGCCTCCGGTGGGGCCAGCAGCGGCTCCGGTTCCGCCAGCGTCAGCGTCCGACCGCCCACCGAGCCGCCGAGGTTGGAGATCTCGCCGCCGTAGGCGATGGCGTCGCCCTCGATGACGGCGCCGCGATGGATCAGGATGTTGCCGTCGAGCGCCACCACGTTGCCGGTGACCCGGCCGTAGACGTCGGCCCGCCCGGCAATGACCAGCACGCTCGACTGGAGCGATTCCGCCGAGCCGACGCTGAAGTTGCCGACGTGGGCGTAGCCGTCCGGCGTCCGGAGCCGGACCGAGGCGTAGGGCGCCTTGACCAGGCCCCGGAGCTGCCGTTCGAGCGCCCGGGCATCGGTGATCCGGGAGAGCGACACCACCGGCGCGCCCGGGTCGTCCGCCACGGGCTGCGGCGCGACCATTTCGGGGGCGCTGCCTAACGACGCTCGGAGGTGGCTCTTGAGGTACTCGAGGAAGCTTTCGGTCCGGGGTTCGGCGGCGGCCGGGGCGGCCGGCGTGGCGCCGACCAGGCCGATGAGGATCAGGCCGATCTCACGCGCCCGCATTCGACACCGACCCGGCCGAGGGTGTCACCAGCCGACGGAGCGTCAGGAGTCCGGTGGCGTAGAGGCCGATGGTCAGGGCGCCGACCGCGGCGAGCCGGACCGGGCTGCCCGAAGCCGACCGGAGGCTCTCGAACCAGGGCTGAGCGGCCAGGTACGTCAGGCCGTTCTGCCACAGCACGGTGCCCCAGTCCCAGAGGGCCGCGGCGGACCCGTCGAGCCACGACTCCAGCAGGGGCCGATTGGCCGCCGACCAGCCGACGCTGGCCACCATGCCGGCCGCGAGCCCCACCATGGCCGCGATCCGTCGCTTGGTGAACCGGGGGAACGAGAGGACCGGAACCGGAGCCGGGCTGCCGATCCGGACTCCAGCCATGACTCGGTCGGCAAACGCGGCGCTCGGCCCGTAGCTCGGAACCTGGGCCAGCAGGTCGAGGACTTGCCGATCGAGCAGCACGAGTCGGCGGCACTCCTCGCATGTTTCGAGGTGCAACCGCATCTCGCTGCTCAACGCTTCAGAGTGGAACGCGTCGAGATCGTCGGCAGTCAGGTGCTTCGTAGGCCAGGGCGTCATAAGTCGACTCCCTTGTACGGCGGCTCGGACGAGCCGGTTTCAACGTTCCAGAACACAACGGTTGTCATCGTCGCTTCACTCCTCGCTCACTCTTCGCGCACGTCGCGAAGCAGGATCCGAAGTTCATTACGAGCGCGGTGGATGTAAGTCTTCACGGTACCGAGGGGCAGATTCAGGATCTCCGCGATCTCCTCGTACGTGCGGCCCTCGACGTGGCGGAGAAGAATGCAGGAGCGGTATTCGGGTCGGAGCCGGCTGATCGCCTGCTCGATGGTCCCGCCGAGTTCGCGGTTCTCGACTTCCTGTAATTGGGATTCGCCCCGTTCGCCGATCTGGAGCGCGGTGGCCTCGATCAGTTCGGGCGTGTCGGCGTGGGGCGAGCCTTCGAGCGACAGCGTGTCGAGTTCGCGCTTGCGGAGATGATCGATGGCCGCGTTGTTGGCGATCTTGAAGACCCAGGACGAGAACTTGAATTCCGGTCGATAGGTCTGGACCGCGTTCAGCACCTTGATGAACGTCTCCTGCGAGAGGTCCTCGGCGAGTTCGCGGTTGCGGACCATTCGAAAAATCAGCGAAAACACCGGCCGCTCGTAGCGGCGGATCAGCTCGCGGTAAGCCTCCTCGCTGCCTTCCTTGGCGAGGGCCACGACCTCCTGGTCGGTCTTCTCGCGGAGCGAGCCGGGGCGGACGGTCACCGTCGGTCGGTTGCTTTCGAGTTTCCGAGCGGGCTAACTTGACGCCCTATGTTCGCCACGGACAAGGAATTACCGGTCACAGGCGGGGCTGAGAAGCGCGCCTACGTCCGGGGGATATTCACGGCCATCGCGCCGCGCTACGATCTGCTCAATCACGTCCTGAGCCTCAATATCGACCGGCGCTGGCGCCGGGCCGCGGTGGCGGAACTCGGCTGGGAGCGAGTTCCTGGGGGCACCTATCTCGACTTCTGCGCCGGGACCCTCGACCTGGCTGCCACTCTTGGCAATCAGCCCGGGTTCCAGGGCCGAGTGGTCGGGGCCGATTTCGTGAAACCGATGCTCGAACTTGGTCGAACCAAGTCCCGGGCGGTGGTGCCGGTGACCGCCGATACCCTGGAACTGCCGTTTCCCGATCGGGCGTTCGACGGCGCCACCGTCGGCTTCGGGGTCCGGAACCTGATGGATCTCGATGGCGGCCTTCGGGAGGCTGCCCGGATCCTCAAGCCGGGGGCGCGGCTGGTGGTTCTCGAGTTCACCACCCCCCAGCGCCAACCGCTCAAAGCCCTCTATTTCTTCTACTTCCGCCAAGTCCTGCCGTTCATCGGGCGGCTGGTGTCGAAACATAGGAACGCCTACACCTACCTGCCAGAGTCGGTCATGGCCTTCCCCGGTCCGGCGGAGCTGCAGGCCCGGATGGAACGGGCCGGTTTCGAGGCGGTTCGGGTCCGGCTGCTCCTGGGCGGGATCTGCGCCATCCACGTCGGAACCCGCCGGGACGATCAGCGCACGTAGATCCGGGCGTTGGCGTCGAAGTCGGCGGTCTGGAGGTCGGCGCCGGGGAAGATCTGGACCCGGATCCTGGTGTCGCTCAGCATCTGGACCACCATGAGGCCGCGCTGCGCGTTGGTCGACTGGAGGTACATCAGGCGATAGACGATTCGCCCCGACTGGACCGAGACGTCCTCGGGCCGCGGGGCGCCGGGGGGAATGCCCCAGACCCCCGGGTTGTCGATCATCCCCCCGATCGAGATCCGGACCTGATCCGGGTCGTAGTAGTCGGCGACGAAGGCGATCGTCTTGGGCCAGGTGGCCGGGCCGCCCGGTTCGTCTCCCGCCGCGATGCTCTCGTGGAACCAATCACCCGCCAGTCGGCCCGGAATACCGAAGTCGATCCGACCGTCCTTGTCCGCCGCTCCCGGGCTCCGCCGCAAGCGGGCGTAGATGATGGAACGCAGCGGCTCGGTGAAGTACTTCCAGGGCGACACGGCGTGCCGGGTCGGCCACGGGTAACGTTCCGGGACGAGCAGGCCGGGGAGGGTCACCCGGCTGTCGATGGCGCCGAGGTCGAGCGTGCCGCCCGGGGTCGTGGTGCCGACCTGTTCGCCGGCCTGCACGACGGTGCCGAGCGTGAGGCCGGGCCGGAGCACGACGTGGTCGAGGTAGTAGCTGAATTCGCGGGTGACCACGAACTGGATTTTCGACCCGCTCGTTCCCTGCGATAGAATGAAATTGACCGCCCGGTCGTCGGCGCGAACACGGGCAGCGAGGCCGTTGGCGGGACCGCGGGGCGGTGGTCGAAGTCGACCTGGTAGAAATAGACGTGATCGGTCGGGAGAACGTGGCCGGGCGGATTGAGGCTGCCCAGCGGCGTCAGGATCGCGATCTGATCCAGATCGACGGGCGAAACCGAGAACGCCGCGACCCCGCCGGCTGGCGGCGCGATGCCGTTGATGAGATCGTCATCGGGATCCGTGACCTGCTGGCTCCCGCCGCCGCATCCTCCCGCCGCGACGGTTGCGATCAAGGCCAGGGTGGTCCAGCGCCGCATGGCAGGGCCCTTCGGGTCGGGGTTCCCCCCGGTTATCGGTTTCGAGTGACCGATCTTGATTCCGTTGCCCGGCCCAACGGGCCCCGGCTGGCCAGGTGCCCCTCGGGGCGGGGCGGCCAATTGCGCTCCGGTTCCAGGGAGAGCTAATTTCGGCCAGCTATACTCGCTCCGGACAATGACTTAGATGGACGGGCCGGGCGGGATCACGGATCACTCCGAGTCAATCGAATGGCAATCGACAGTCTGCGCGAATTCGTCGCCGCGATCGAGAAGGCGGGCGAACTGGTCCGGATCAAGGAACCGATTCGGACCCGGCTCGAAATGGCCGAGATCACCGATCGCGTGATGAAGAGTCCGGGCGGGGGGCCGGGTCTCCTGTTCGAGCGGCCGGTGCTGGCCGACGGATCGGTGGCGGCGATGCCGGTCGGGATCAACCTGTTCGGGTCGATGCGCCGGATGGAGATCGCGTTCGGGGTCGAACGGCTCGACGACATCGGGGGCCGGATCTCGGAGTTGCTCAATCTCAAGGTGCCGGACGGCCTGTTCGGCAAACTCGCGATGCTCCCGAAGCTCGCCGAGGTGGCCAAGTTCCCGCCGCGTACCCGGAGCGGCCGCCCGAGCTGCCAGGACGTGGTCTTCAAGGGCGATCAGATCGATCTCACCCGCCTGCCCGTCCTGACCACCTGGCCGATGGACGGCGGTCCGTTCATCACCTTCCCGATGGTCATTACCGAGGACCCGAGCCGGGGCATCCGGAACGTGGGGATGTACCGGGTGCAGGTCATGGGCAAGGACACGGTGGCCATGCACTGGCAGCGGCACAAGGTCGGCGCGGCCCACTGGCGGGAAATGGCGGAGAAGGGCGAGAAGATGCCGGTGGTGATCGCGCTCGGCGCGGATCCCGCCGCCATGTACTCGGCGTCGGCGCCGCTGCCGCCGACGATCGACGAGTTCATCTTTGCCGGGTTCCTGCGGAAGTCGCCGGTCGAACTGGCCAAGGCGGTGACCTGCGACCTCGAGGTCCCGGCCGAGGCGGACATCGTGCTCGAGGGGTACATCGACCCGGCGGAGCCGCTGGTCCTCGAGGGTCCCTTCGGCGATCACACCGGCTTCTACTCCCTGGCCGACTACTACCCGGCGGTCCACATCACCTGCGTCACGATGCGGAAGGACCCGATCTATCCGGCCACGCTGGTCGGTCGGCCCCCGATGGAGGACTACTATCTGGGGCACGCCACCGAGCGGATCTTCCTGCCCCTGCTCAAGCTGACGACGCCGGAAATCGTGGACTATCACATGCCGGCGTGCGGCATCTTCCACAATCTGGTGTTCGTCTCGATCGACAAACAGTACCCGGGCCAGGCCTACAAGGTCATGAACGCGATGTGGGGCGCCGGCCTGATGTCGCTCGCCAAGGTGATCGTGGTGGTGGACAAGCACGTCAACGTCCGCAACCCGGACGAGGCGTGGTGGATCGCGCTCAACAACATCGATCCCGAGCGCGACGTCCGGTTCAGCATGGGGCCGGTCGACGTCCTCGATCATGCCAGCCGGAGCTTTACGTTCGGCAGCAAGATGGGGATCGACGGGACCCGGAAGTGGCCCGAGGAGGGCTTTACCCGGGAGTGGCCGCCGTTGATCGAGATGGACGCCGACACCAAGCGCCGGGTGGACGAGCTGTGGCCGCGGCTCGGGATCAAGGCGTGAGCACCGCCACCCGGGAGGGGCAGACCTTCGAGGGGACGTCGCTCCTCGTCCGGTACGCCAACTTCGTCAAGCTGCCGCACACCCTGTTCGCGCTGCCGTTCGCGCTGCTCGGGGTGCTGGCCGCCTCGATCGAGTCGCCGATCGAGTGGCGGGTGGTGCTCCGGGTGGTGGTGGCCTTCTCGGCGGCGCGGTGGGTGGCGATGGGCTTCAACCGGATTGCCGACCGCCGCTTCGACGCCGAGAATCCGCGGACCCGGAACCGCGAGTTGCCCACCGGCGCGCTGACCGTCGGGCAGGCCTGGGCCTCGGTGGTGGTCGCGGCGGTCATCTTCCTCTGGGCCGCCGGTTCGCTCAACCGACTCTGTCTCTGGCTCAGCCCGGTCGCCCTGGCGTGGGTGATGGGGTACAGCGTGTCCAAGCGGTTCACCTGGTGGCCGCATCTGTGGCTCGGAATGGGTCTGGCCATCGCGCCAGTCGGTGGGTATCTGGCGGTGACGGGTCGGTGGAGCGATCCGTGGTGGCTCCTGATCGTGATCACCGTGGCCGTGGCGACCTGGGTGGCCGGGTTCGACATGTTCTACGCCCTCCCGGACGAAGCCTTCGACCGGGGCGCCGGACTCAAGAGCGCCGTCGTCCGCCTCGGCGAGCGGCGGGCGATCCTGGTGGCCAAGCTCCTCCACGGCGTGACCATTCCGGCGCTGGCCCTGTTCGGCTGGACGGCCGGTTTCGGCGGGTGGTACTTTGCCGGGGTGGCGGCCGCCGGCGGGATTCTGATCTACGAGCACCAACTGGTCCGTCCGGGCGACCTCTCGCGCCTCGACGCGGCCTTCTTCACGATGAACGGTGTCATGAGCGTGACGGTATTCCTGTTCGCCCTGGCCGATCGCATCTTCTAGCCCGTTCGTTCCCCCCGACTCGAGATCGTCAATGCGCACGTTCGTCAAGGTTGCCGCGGTCCTGCTGCTGCTCGTCGTGGTGGGCGGCGGCTACTTCCTGTACCGGGTCAGCCCGAAGATTCCCGAGCGCCCGTTCCTCAAGCCGTCCGGGCCCTACCCGGTCGGGACTCGCGAGTATGACTGGACCGACTCGAGTCGGGCCGAACCGTACACCACCAATCCCGACGACAAGCGGCGGGTGGTGGTCCAGGTGTGGTACCCCGCCGCCGCCGCCGGTGGCGACACGGCGCGGTACCTGATCCGGCCGGACGAGTTCGCGAGCCGGCTCGGGGCCCGCGCGGCCCGGAAGGCGCGGACCAACTCGGTCCTCGAGGCGCCCGTCGCGGCGTCGGACTCGGCGTTTCCGGTGCTGCTCTACAATCACGGCGGCCTCTGGACCCGGTGGAGCGCCACGTTCTCGACCGAATGGCTGGCGAGCCAGGGCTACGTGGTGGTGTCGGTCGAGCACTTCGGATTCAACCAGACCGTCCGGTTTACCGACGGGACGCCGTACCAGCCCGACACGCTCCAGTTCCCGAAGGAGACGGGCGACGGCGAGAAGGACGCGCTCACGTCGTGGGCGTATCTCGACGACCCCGTGTTCCAGATCTGGAAGGGCGATGCCCGGTTCGTGCTCGATCGGCTCGAAGCCCTCAACCGCGAGCCCGGACCGTTCCAGGGCAAGCTCGATCTCACCCGGGTCGGCGCGTTCGGCTGGTCGTTCGGCGGCGCGCTGTCGGTTCAGCTGACCCGGGACGATCCGAGGGTCGTGGCCGCGGTGGACCACGACGGGCAGCTGTTCGATGACGTGCGCCAGCACGGGACCACCCGGCCCGTGCTCCAGATCCACCATGGGGTGGACGACGCGCTCGCCTACGAGGAGAAGGAGCGGCCGGCGGTGCGGAAGCTGCTGGCGCTGGTCGAGAGCTGGGACAGCACCGCCCGGACGGCGTCGACCGCCGACTGGTACGCGGCCACCATCGCGGGGACCGATCACGGCGACTTCTCCGACCTGGCGCTGTTCTACCCGCGACCGGAGGGGCGGCTCGATCCCCGGCGCGGGCACGAGATCATCAACGACTACACCCTGGCGTTCTTCGACCAGTATCTGCGGGGCAAGCCCTCGACGCTCCTGACCGAGTCGGCACCCAAGTATCCGGAAGTGACCTTCCGGGCCTGGCGGCGGGCGGCGGTTCCAGCGGACTCGGCCGCGCGGCCGTGAGGCCGGGGCGCCCCGTCGAGGCGCGGTGGATCGGTCGCCGCGGGCGGGTCGTGGCCCGGCGGGGTAGATTGCCGAACCCCGGGGCTCGGAGGACGGCGTGATGGACGGATCGGTGGCGGCGACGGGCGGAGGGTATCCCGTGACCCGGGCGGTGGACCGGGAGCTCGACGTGTTCGGCCTCACGGATCGGGGGAGCGTCCGCGAGGAGAACCAGGATCACTTCCTCCTCTGCTCGCTCCACAAGTCGATGCGGGTGCACGGTACCAGTCTGCCGACCTCGACCGATCTCGAGTCGCTCGGGCACCGGCTGGCGTTCCTGGCCATCGTGGCCGACGGGGTCGGGGGCTCGTCGGCGGGCGAGGCGGCCAGCCGCGCCGCGATCGAGACCATCGCGACGTACGTCACCACCACCATGCGGTGCTACTACACCGCCGACCCCCACGAGGCGGAGGAGTTCCTCACCGCGCTCCGGGGCGTGGCGTTCGAGGCGCATCGGGCCGTGGTCGACCGGGGCGTCGCCGAGCCCGACCTCCAGGGCATGGCCACGACGCTGACCCTGGCGATCGGCGTGTGGCCCTCGCTGTTCCTGCTCCAGGTCGGCGACAGTCGCGCCTATCTGCTCCGAGGCGGGGCCCTCCGCCAACTCACCCGGGATCAGACCGTGGCGCAGGATCTGGTCGACCGAGGCGTGTTGCGGCCGTCGGCCGCGTACCGGAGCCCGCTGGCCCATGTGCTCTCGAGCGCCATCGGCGGTCAGACCGAGCCGCAGGTCGACCGGATCGCCCTCGACCCGGGTGACGTGGTGCTGCTCTGTTCCGATGGCCTGACCAAGCACGTGACCGACGACGCGATCCGCGACCGCCTGTTGGCGATGACCTCGGCGCGCCAGGCCTGTCAGGACCTGGTGGCCGACGCGCTGGCCGGAGGCGGCAGCGACAACGTGACGGTGGTGGTGGTGCGACAGCGTCAGGGGCTCTGAGTCGGCCTTCCCCTCGGAGGTGATCGTGACAACTCCTCGAAAGTGGTGGATCGCCGCGGCGGCCTGCGCGGCGCTGCTCGGCTTGCCGGCGCCGGCCGATGGCCAGGCGGGCCGGGCCACCGTCTATCGCGATACCTGGGGCGTGCCCCACATCTACGCCGACCGGGAAGAGGACGGCTACTACGCGTTCGGTTACGTGGCCGCGGAGGACGAGGGGGAGTTCTTCGGCCGGATCGCGTTGATGGCGCGGGGAACGGCGGCCGCCGCGCTCGGCCCGGC
>JAEUJH010000657.1 GCA_016794825.1 Gemmatimonadota bacterium | reverse complement strand
CGCGCCAGTTTCGACCTGATGATGTCGATCGGGGCCGGCACCGGGCTCATCTATCTCCTCCGCTGGTTCTGGTGGCGGATCAATGCCTGGAGTGAAATCGCCGCGATGGTGAGTTCGTTCGTCGTCTCGGTCGGGTTCTTCGTGGCGGCGCGGGCCGGGTATCCGGTGGCGTCGCACGTCTCGCTCCTGATCACCGTCGCCACCACCACGGTCGTGTGGATTGCCGTCACCTACCTGACCGCCCCGACCGATCCGGCCGTTCTCGATCGGTTCTACCAGCTGGCTCGGCCGGCGGGCCCGGGTTGGGGACCGATCCGCGCCCGCACCGGCCTGTCTCCCCAGGGCGACAGTCTCCCCCAGGCCCTGCTCGCCTGGGCGCTGGGTTGCGCCTTCGTCTACAGTGCCCTGTTCGGCGCGGGCAGCTTCTTGTACGGGAACCTCGGGCCCGCGGCCCTGTGGACCGTGGTCTTCGTGACGAGCGGCGGGTTGCTGGTCCGGATGCTGCCGAAGATGTGGGCCTCGCCGACGCGATGACCAGGCCGGTGGCGGTGGTCCTAGCCCGCGGGCTCGGGACCAGGATGAGGAAACCCGCCGCCGTCTCCCTCCGGCCGGACCAGGCCGCCGTGGCCGATCAGGGCCTCAAGGCCATGATCCCGGTCGGTCGACCATTCCTCGATTTCGTGCTCGACTCCCTGGCCAATGCCGGCGTGGCCGAGGTGGGCATCGTGATCGGGCCGGACCACGACCTGATCCGCCGCCGGTATCAGGACGAACTCCACCCGGAACGACTCACCATCCGGTTCGCGATCCAGCGGGATCCGCGCGGAACCGCCGACGCCGTCCTCGCGGCCGAGGCGTTCGTGGCGGATCGGCCGTTCCTGGTGGTCAACGCCGACAATCTCTACCCGGTGACGGCGCTGGCCCGGCTGGTCGAGGCCGACGGCCCCGCGCTGATCGGGTATCGGCAGGACGCGCTGATCGAGGCCGGCAACATCGACGCCGATCGGATCGCCCGGTTCGCGCTGGTCTGGTCCGACGCCGCGGGCCGGTTGGCCCGAATCGTCGAGAAGCCGGACCCGGCCTTGGCCGGTGACCCCACGGCCCTGGTGTCGATGAACAGCTGGCGGTTTTCGCCGGCCATTTTCGACGCGGCCCGCGCCATCGCGCCGTCGGTCCGCGGCGAACTCGAGCTCCAGGACGCGGTGCGCTGGGCCGTCGAACGAGCCGGTGTTTCCTTCGAGGTCATCCCGTATGCCGGCGGGGTGCTCGACCTGTCGAGTCGGGCGGACATCGAGTCCGTCGCCGAACGCTTGGCCGGGGTCGAGGTTCGACTGTGACCGGGATCGGGGCCGGGCGTTTCGTCGAGCGGCTGCGTCGGGTCGGGTTCCGGCCGGACGAGGCCCGGCGCCGGGCGGACTTGTTCGAGCGGGTGGCCGCGGCCTGCGGGGCGGGGGGCGACCGTGCCTGGCGCTTCGATCACGTGCCTGGTCGGATCGAGGTGCTGGGCAAGCACACCGACTACGCCGGGGGGCGCAGTCTCGTGTGCGCCACCGAACAGGGATTTGCGGTGGCCATCGGCGCTCGCGACGATCGGTGGATCGGGATCGAGGACGTGGCGCGGGGTGAGCGCCGGGAGTTCCCGATTCGACCCGACCTCGAGCCCCCGCGGGGCGAGTGGATCAACTACCCGATGACGGTGGCCGCGCGCCTGGCCCGCGACTTCGGTTCCGAACTCCGGGGAGTCGACCTCGTTCTTGCCAGCGACCTGCCGATCGCGGCCGGGGTGAGCAGCTCGAGTGCGCTGGTGGTGGCGGTGGCGCGGGCGCTGATTGATCGCAACCAGCTGGCGGCCACACCGGCGTTCCGGCGCGAGTTCGCCACCGCCGAGGCGCTGGCGGGATACTTCGGCGCGGTCGAAAACGGCCGACCCTTCCGCGGCTTTGGTGCCGCCACCGGGGTTGGCACCATGGGCGGGAGCCAGGACCAGACCGCCATTCTCTGCTCGCGGCCCGACGCCCTGTCGCAGTTCCGCTTCGATCCGGTCCGGTTCGAGCAGGCCGTTGCCTGGCCCGAGTCACTCGAGTTCGTCATTGCCTCGAGCGGGGTGGTGGCCGAAAAGACCGGCGCGGCGCTCGAGCACTACAACGCGCTGGCTCGCGAGACCGCGCTGCTCCGCGACTTCCTGGTCGAACCGGGCGACGCCGACACGACGTTGGGCCGGGCCATCATCGACCCGGCGGACCCCGGGCCAGCCCTCGCGGCCGCTCGCGGCCGGATCGGTGCCCATCCGGACGGAGCCCTTCGGGCGCGGCTCGAGGCCCGCCTGGTTCAGCTGGTGGCCGAATGCCGGACCATCATTCCCGGCGTGGCCGCCTCGCTCGGCCGGGGCGATCTGGGGGTGGTCGGTACCCTGGTGGCGGCCTCCCAGGCCGGCGCCGAGGTTGGGCTCCGGAACCAGGTGCCGGAAACCGCCGCGCTCGTCGGATCGGCCCTCCGCCTCGGTGCCAGGGCGGCCTCGGCCTTCGGCGCCGGCTTCGGGGGCAGCGTGTGGGCCATGATCCCCGCCGACCGGGCCGAATCGTTCGCCGCGGCCTGGGAAGTGGACTACCGGGCCGCCTTCCCGGATCAACTGGAGGCTCGGTTCTTCCGAACCCGGCCCGCCTTGCCCGCCACCCGCCTGGACTAAAGGATCTCCCGGGCCACCGGCCCGGCCACCGGCCTGGCCATCGGGCCCCAACGCTCCCGGACCGGATTTCGGCCGGGATAACCCATTTTGGGTGGGGCACTCCAGTCTTTTCCTGGCCTGCCGATGCTTGGGGTGTGAGGAAGACGGAGTTCCGGGCATGCTGACGCCCCCGATCCCAGCGAACGAAGCCGCGCGGCTGGCCGCGTTGGCGTCCTTCGGCATTCTCGATACCGAGGCCGAGGCGTCGTTCGACGATCTGGTCAACCTGGCGGCCCAGCTGGCCGGCGCGCCGATGGCCGCCGTCAGCCTCATCGATCGCGACCGCCAGTGGTTCAAGGCGCGGGTCGGGCTCGATCTCTGCGAAACCAGTCGGGATGCTTCGTTCTGTGGCCACACCATCGTGGGCAGCGAGGCGCTGATCGTTCCCGACGCGGCCGCGGATCCGCGGTTCCGCGACAACCCCCTCGTCGTCGGTCCGCCGTCGCTTCGGAGCTACGCCGGGGTGCCCCTTCTCACCGTCGACGGCCACGCCCTCGGCGCGATCTGCGTCATGGACACCGTCGCCCGCGGGTTCTCGAGAGAGCAGGTCCAGGGACTCGAGCGACTGGCCCGCCTGGCAATGGATCAGTTCGAACTGCGTCGCTCCCGGAAGGAGTCGATCGAGACCCGGGCTCGGCTGGAGCAGGCCCAGGCCGGGCTCGAACGAGACCGGTTCATGGTGATCGAGACGATCGCCAACGCGCCGATCGCGATCGCGCTGTTCGACGCCGAGATGCGCTACCTGGCCCACAGTCGGAAGTGGCTCGACGACTACGGCATC
>JAEUJH010000650.1 GCA_016794825.1 Gemmatimonadota bacterium | reverse complement strand
TCCGGGCCGCGCAGGTCACCTTGATCTCCATTGGCGTGTAGATGCCGATGGTCAGGAAGTTCACGAGCTGATTGAGGAAGGAGAGACGGGTTTCCACCTTGGCGACGCCGGCCGGGCACTGCTCCGCGGTTTCCACCGGGTTGGGCGGCACCAGACCATACACCCAACTCGAAGCGAACGGCTTCTCGATCGTGACGGTCGAGGGCGTGAGACCGGTGGTGACGGTGGCATGGTAGCAGCCGCCGAGGAGAGCGCTCAAGGCAAAGGACAGGGTCGCGCGGAGCGGGGAGACCATCGGATCCTCCGGGAGTTTGGTGGGACGCCGCCGTCGGGGCGGCGGGGAACGCCCGGGGCAATGCATCGGCCATGCCGTCCGATTTTCGGACCGGGTCGGAGGAGCGCAAGTCTCGGCCACCTAACGGTTTGACCGGCGACGCCGCGGCGGAGCGACGCCGCCGCCCCTGGTTCGCCCTGTCACCCGGCGAGGACACCTGTCCCGCGCCGGGAGGACACTGGATTGACCGGTCCCCCCAAAGCGGTAGCTTGGACGAACGCACCCTAGGTCGGTCCCGCCACCACGAGGTGTCCCAATGCGTACCGTGCCCGTGCCCTGGCGCCCGGTCGTCGCGGCGCTCACCGCGAGCCTGCTCGTCCCCTGGCTCGCCAGCGCCCAGGCTCCGAAGCGCTCCACCGCCGCACCCCGCCCCCCGGCCCCACCGACCCCCGAACAGCAGGTCTTGCAACAGGAACGCGCCTGGTCCCGGGCCATCCTCCGGCACGACATCGAAACGATCGCCGACCTCCTGGCCGACGACTACGTCCGGACCAGCCCCGACGGCCGGGTCCACAACAAGGCGGAAGCGATCCTCGAGTTCGACCGCGATCGCGACAAGTACACCGCCTCGACGTTCGACGACGCCAAGGTCCGGATCTTCGGCGACGTGGCCGTGGTCCAGGCCGCCGGGGTCGACCGCGGCACCGGCGCCGACGACGGCAAGCCGTTCGTTCGCCGGTATCGGTACACCGACATCTGGGTCAGGCGGGGCGGGGTGTGGAAATGCGTGGCGTCCCACGCCTCGGAGATCGGCGACCCGCCGCCGACCGGAGGCTGACGCCGCGGGCGGCGGAGGCGACTAGTTTTCTCCGTCATGCCCATGACGATTCGAACAACCGAAGGGCCCTGGGTCGAGACCATCTGCCAGGGCCGGGTCAGTCACGCCGACATCGTGGCCCACCTGGCCCTCGAACGGACCCAGGGCCTCCTCGACCGCCCCGAACTGGTGGACGCGACGGCGGCCACCGCGGACTTCACCGCTGACGAGGCGCGGCACCTCTACGACCTGGTCCACGAAATCCACGGCAGCCAGCCGCTCGGCGCCGTGGCGGTGGTGGTCCAGGACGACCTGACCTACGGCATGGTCCGGATGCTCGGGATGCTGGTCGATCGAGTGACCCCGGTGCATCCGTTCCGCGATCGGGCCGCGGCCTCCACCTGGCTGGCTCACCTGCGCTGAGACCGTCGCCGCCCACTCATCCCGCCACCTGACCCGCCTGACCGCGTCCCCGAGACTCAGGGCGTCTCGAAGAGGTACGTCATCGCGTCGAAATCGATCGTCCAGGAGCCGTACCGGCGCAGGAATCCGTGGGACAGGAGTCCGTCGGCGATGAAGCCCTTGGCCCAATAGGTCGAAGCGGCCAGGGCTCCGGCCTCGCCTCGCACCCCGGTTTGGCGGAGCGGACCGAGCGACACGGACCGGAGCGGAAAGAGCCCGGACGCGAATTTGCCTCCCCCACCGCCGACGGACTCCTTGGGGATCTCCATCTTCGGCTTGGGAATGCCGAGGTACTCGAGGGTCTGCGGGGCCAGCGCAACCGCGGCATCCAGAGCCAACCCGGAGTCGATGAAGAAGCTGAGCCCCTCCCGATCGTCGATCCCGACCCGGGCATACATCTGGTGGGTGGCATCGAGGACGAACGGGATCTCCGCCGCCAACCGGCCGGCAAGATCCCGGCGCACGGCCTCGGCGCTGGCCGGCGTCCGCTCACGGAGGACCAGCGACCCTCGGCGATAGTCGACCGTGCCGAGGAACTGCCGCATCAGCGCCGTGCCGACGATGCCGCTGACCGGGATCGCCGGGTTCAGCGTGAACCGTCGCGCCGGCATGATCATCACCGGCACGTGGCGGATGGTGACGCCGCCCACGGTCATCCGGTCCACCTTGCCGAACCCGATCCCGCCGCTCAATCCGCCGCCGAACTCTCCCTTGGCGGTGGCAACCGCGACCACGCCGAGCGAGCGGGCCACCTCGTCGTCGAGAATCAGGATGTCGCCACCGGTATCGAAGAGGACGTTGAGCGAAACGCCATTGACCTCGATCCCGAGGTGCGGCAGCGGATCGGTGGCCTTGAAAGGGACCTCGATCCGCCGCGGCCCGGCCGGCCATTCGATCTGATACGGCGCCTGGTCGAACTGGCGCGCCAGCGTGACGTTGGGGACCTGCACGCCCGTCGGAAACGGGAGCGCGGCGATGTCCTGGAATCGGTTGCGCTGGTACAGAGACAGGAACTTCCCGACCAGGGCCCCGATCCGTTTGGCGGGCGCTCCGTCGGAGGCGGCAATGGCGCGGTCGAAGAGGCGGTCCGCCGTTGGATAGTCGCCAGTCAGGAACTCGAGCCGGGCCGCGAGTTCCACCGCCTCGAGCGGCGCGCTGGCGCCGGCCGCGAGGGGCCGGAGCAGATCACGGGCCCGCCAGAACTCGCCGGCCTGGTAGAGCAGCCGGGCGTGCGCCACCCGAACGGCATCGGTCGCCGCGGGCGCCGCCGCGGCCCGCTCCGCCAGGGCGAGTTCGCGGAGCAGGTCGGTTCGACTCCGCGAGTCCTGCCCCCCCGCCTGGGCGAGCAGGGCCCGCACCCCCAGCAGCCAGGTGAGCACCGCCGTCCGCAGTCCGCGCCACATGGTCCACCTCCCGGCTCGAGTTCAATTCGACAATTGTCGAATGTTAGCACCAAAGCCAAACGATGGATAGCACCGGACCCCGAGGGCCGGTTCCTCGAGCGGGAGCGTCCGAATGAGCCGTTCCGCCCGCCAATCGCGCGTCTGGAGTTGAGCGTGTGTTCGAACCCCAGACCAGGACCCCTCCGATGATGCGTCGGTCCATCACCGCCATCTGCATCGTGCTTGCCGCCTGCGGCGGGTCGACCCCGCCTGAACCGCCCCCGCCGCCGGCCCCGCCCCCGCCGACCCCCTCCGTGGTCGAGGTCAGCGCCGGGGACGGTCAACAGGCCGCCCCAGGCACCGCCGTGGCGACCCC
>JAEUJH010000573.1 GCA_016794825.1 Gemmatimonadota bacterium | reverse complement strand
CGGTTCGTCGTCAAGGCGGCCGACGGGGTGACGGACCTCTACGGCGTGCTCTTCACTCCGGCCGGGTTCGATCCGGCTCGGCGGTATCCGGTCATCGAGGAGGTGTATCCGGGGCCCCAGGTGATCAAGGTCGCCAAGGGGTTCGAGGCCGGCGGGGATCATCGGGCCCTGGTCGAACTGGGTTTCGTCGGGATCCAGGTGGACGGCCGGGGGACGCCGTTGCGGTCCAAGGCGTTCCACGACTTTTCCTACGGACGACTCGAGAACGGGGGCGGGCTCGAGGACCACGTGGCGGCGTTCCGGCAGCTGGCGCCGAGCCGGCCGTGGGCCGATTTCGGGCGGCTCGGGGTGTACGGCCATTCCGGTGGCGGCTTTGCCTCGGCGCGGGCGATGATGCTCTATCCCGACGTCTACAAGGTGGCCGTGTCGTCCGCCGGGAACCACGACCAGCGGGGCTACATCTCGATCTGGGGCGAGACCTACCACGGGATGCCGGCTGGCGACAACTACGCGGCGCAGGCCAACCCGAGCCTGGCGGCCAACCTGAAGGGCAAGTTGATGCTGGCGTATGGCGACATGGACGACAACGTCGCGCCGGCGTTGACCATCCAGCTGATCGAGGCGCTCACCAAGGCGGAAAAGGACTACGACCTCCTGGTCGTGCCGAACGGCAACCACGCGATGATGGCCAGTCCGTACTTTCGGCGGCGGCGGTGGGACTACTTCGTGGAGCACCTGCTCGGGCAGACCCCGCCGACCGGCTATCGGATCACGACGCCGCCGGAGTATCCGATCGGGAACTAGCGTCGGTTGGGCGGGGCGCCGCCCCATCGCTCATGGCGAGCGATGGGGATGGCGCTCGTAATGCTGGCGGAGCAGGTCCTTGCCGTAGTCGTTGCCGTTCGGAGTCCGGACCACCGCGTGGATGTGCTGACGGGTCGGCTCGGAGCCATAGAGGTGCCGGAGGTTGGCCGGCCGTTGATGGTCGAACTCGATCAGCACGACCGGGCTGTGGATCCGGTAGTAGAACACCGCGTCGTCAGCCTGACCGCCGATCCAGGCAAACCACGTGTCATCGAGCCGGGCCTCGACGTCGGCCATCTTGATGCGGGCGTGCCCTTCCCGGAGGTTGCCGACGAAGAGCTCGACCAGGGCGAGCAACTGGCGCCGCTGCGCCGGCGTGAACGTCCGGACCGGGACGCCGGCGTAGTCCATCACGACGTTGTCCCGGAACGCCTCGGTCAGGTTGTTGTTGCCGGACTTGGTGGCCATGAGGACGGCCTGCTTCCGCTGGCCCTCATCGAGGGCCCGCAGCATCGCCAGGCCGTCGCGCTGCTCGGTCTGGAGGATCGACACGCCCTGGTATTTCCCGGACGGGGCGGTGACCGGTTCCGACCCGACGAACAGCGGCGTCATCACCACCTGGTCGCCGAGGACGAAGTAGTTGATGATGACGTGATGCCCGTCGAGCTGCCATCCCCAGGGCTCGGTTCCGGACGGGTCGCCCATGACGGTGATCCAGTAGAGCCACTCCCCGTATTCCTCGAAGTTGTCACCGTTCAACTCGCCCAGGGTGTGGTTGAGCCGCATGATATCGCGGGTCAACTGGAGGCCGCGGGCGCTGAGGGACGCCCGGAGCAGGCCGAGGGCCTGGTTTCGCTGGGCCTCGGTCATGTCCTTGAAGCTGGTGCCCTGGCGGACGTAGAAGTGCTGGTTCATCCACTTCCGCCACTCGGGGTCGTCGACCGGAAACACGGTCGCCGCTCGTTGCACCGGCGTCAGGCTGGCCAGGAAGGCCTGGGCGGCCTGCCGTACCGGTTCGGTCGAAACACCGGTGGACCGGAGCGGGAACAAGCCGGCCAGGGGCGTGCCGTTGGTGGTGATGCCGCGGAACGGCTCGGCCAGGCCGCGAATCTCGAACTGTCGCGACCGTTCGGCGGCGCTGGTCTGCTGGGTTGGGGCGGCCGTCGCGGCGATGGCCGTCAGGCCGAGTGCCAGGGCAAGGGCTCTCATGGTCGGGCCATTCCCGGCGCGGCGCGCCGATCTGAGAGGGGGAAGGGGCTCCGCGTTGGCGGGGCGTGATTGCGATCAAGGTACGCGCGGGGCCGGAAAAGCGAAACGGATCTCCGAGGAGATCCGTTTCGACCGCGGTCGAGTCCGGCGCCCCGTGGGACGGCTAGACCCCGGCGTTCAACTCCTTGGAGTGCACCCAGGCGGCATCCCGGACCGTACGCTTGGTCCGGGTCCAGTCCTCCAGCATCTTGGGCGCGATCTCGTGGAGCTTGCGGAGCATTTCCGGATCGGCGGTGTCGGCGGCGAGTTCGATCCGGTGGCCGTTCGGGTCGAAGAAGTAGATCGAGTGGAACAGCTCGTGGTTGGTCGGGCCGACGACGTCGAGGCCGCGCCGTTCGAGGTTGGCCTTGATGGCGAGCAGCGTGGCCATGTCCTTCACCTTGAACGCGATGTGCTGGACCCACGAGGGCGTGTTGTGGTCCCGGTCCATCGGCGGCGAGTTGGGCAGCTCGAAGAAGGCGAGGATGTTCCCCTGGCCGGCGTCGAGGAAGATGTGCATGTACGGGTCCGGCTCCTTGGTGGAGGGAACCCGGTCCTCGGAGATGGCGAGCACGAAGTCCATCTCGAGGACGTCGCGGTAGAACTCCACCGTCTCCTTGGCGTCGCGGCAGCGATAGGCGACGTGGTGAATCCGTTCGAGCAGCATCGTCGCTTCCTCCTTACAGGACGCCCCGCCGCTCCTGGTCCTTCTCGAGCGTGCGGAAGAGGGCGCCGAAGTTGCCTTCGCCGAAGCCCAGGTTGTTGACCCGCTGGATGATCTCGATGAAGATCGGCCCGATCACGTTCTTGGTGAAAATCTGGAGCAGGTAGCCCGAGGCGTCGCCGTCGACGAGGACCTGATGGGCCTTGATCCGCTCCTTGTCCTCGCGGACGATCGGGACCCGCTGGAACGCCTCGACGTAGTAATCCGGGTCGATGTTGAGGGTTTTGATCCCGGTGCCCCGGAGGGCGTCGAGCGAGGCCAGGATGTCGTCGGTGGTGAAGGCCAGGTGCTGCACCCCGGAGCCCCGGTACTCCCGGAGGTACTCGGCGATCTGGTCCTTGTCGGACTTGGGCTCGTTGATCGGGATGCAGAAGCTCCCGTCGGCCGACCGGAGGGCGTACGAGGTGAGGCCGGTCTTGGCGCCCTTGATGTCGAAGTACCGGACCTCGGTGAAGCCGAAGACGTTCTTGTAGAAGTCGGCCCACTCGTGCATGGTCCCGGCGGGGACGTTATTGGTCAGATGGTCGACCGTCAGGAACCCCTTCTGGGCCCGGATGTCGGGCTGGGCGAGCGGGGTGAACTCGGTGTCGTAGATGGTGCCCTTGGCCCCGAACCGGTCGATCAGGTAGATCAGGCTGCCGCCGATGCCGTAGATGGCCGGGAAGGGCAGGTCCTTGGCCGCGTCGGTGGCCGGCTTGGCGCCGCGCCGGAGGGCCTCGTCGAACGCGAACCGGGCGTCGTCCACCCGCCACCCCATCGAGCAGATCGAGGGCCCGTGCTTCCGGGCAAACTCCGCCGAGAATCCGGCGCGCTCTCCGTTGAGGAGGAAGTGGATGTCGTTCTGACGGTAGTAGGTGATGTCCCGGTTCTTGTGCCGGGCAAGTTTGGAGAACCCGAACGCGAGGAACAGGCGGTCGAGATCGGCGATGGCGGGACCCGAGAACTCGGTGAACTCGATCCCGCGGAGACCCAGGGGATTGGCTTGGCTCATGGATTCGCTCCGGTTGGTCCCCAAGGGTAACGGTCGCGCTGGGATGAAAAAAGCGTATGTTTTAGCTCAACTCGTTCGAAAACATTGAATCTGTGAAACTCGATCTCGATGCCCTCGAAGCACTCGACGCGGTGATCCGGGAAGGGGGGCTGGCTCCGGCCGCCCGCCGTCTCAACAAGGTCCGGTCGGCGGTGAGCTACCAGCTCCGGCGGCTCGAAAAGCAACTCGGCGTGGCCCTCCTGGATCGAAGCGGCTACCGGATCCGGCTCACCCCGGCCGGCGACGCGCTGCTGGCCGAGGGCCGCCGGGTGCTGGCTCAGGCGGAGCAGGTGGAGGCGCTGGCCCGGCAGTTCGTGCAGGGCTGGGAAGCGCGGCTCACGGTCATCCTCGACGGCATCCTTCCCCTCGAGCCGGTGCTGGCCGCGCTGAAAACGATGGCGGACGAGCGGATTCCCACCCGGATCCAGGTCAAGGTCGAGTTCCTGAAAGGGGTCCAGTACCGATTCGAGAAGGACGCGGCGGACCTGATGATCGTGAAGGACTACGACGCCCACCCGTACCTCCGGGCGGAAGCCCTGCCCGAAATCACCTGCATCCTCTGCGTGGCGCCGGGGCATCCCCTGGCTGGCCGCCGCGGCGTCAGTCTCGTCGACCTGCAGGAGCAGGTCGAGTTGTCAGTCCAGGACTCGAGTGACCAGGGGGGCGATCAGCACATGTTCGGCGGGGAGCGGGTGTTCTACCTCTCGGGATTCGTCGCCAAGCGGCAGGCGCTGCTGATGGGACTCGGCTTTGGCTGGATGCCGGCGTATCTGGTGACGGACGAACTGGCGGCCGGCCGGCTGGTGGAACTCGACTACGTCGGAGGGTCGCGCTATCGGTTCACGCCGAGGCTGGTCCATCGGATCGACCGGCCACCAGGGCCGGCCGGCCGGCGTCTGGCCGAACTGGTCCGACAGACCGCCGCGGGGTTCGAGGTCGGCAGTCCGCGGCCAAGGTCGGGGCGGCCGAAGCGCTCGGGGCGTCGGCGTTAGGTGGCGTTGGAGGGGGAGACGGCGGGTGGAGAGCGGCCTCGGTTCCGAGGCCGCCCTCCAGACGACGCTCAGGGGGTCAGGCTCTGCTTCGGCTGGAGCCGAGCGGACCAGAGGCCGCTGTTGAAGTCGGTGAAGAGGATGTGGCCCTTCCACGGCATGGCGTTCATGACGAATGCCGCGTTCGGGGTATAGCCTTTCGGATCGTACGGCTTGAACACCGCGATTTCACGGCCCTGATCGGCCAGGTTGCCGAGCAGTTCGCCGGAAACGTCGACCAGGCGGACGCCGCCTTCGTAGTAGGCGTGGTAGAGGACGTCGTCCTGGACGATGATGTCGTGAGCGCCGAAATCCTCGAGGTGGTAGCGCGCCACCGGCTTCGGGTTCTTCGGATCGGTGAAGTCGACGATGTGGACGAATCCGCCCGAGGTCTGGGGGAGGCCGCCGGGCGTGGTCATCTGGCTGAAATAGTTGGTGCCTTCCCAGACCCGCCCGGAGCGGTTCATCTCCTCGTCGCCGATGAAGAGGTAGGTCTTGCCGGTGGCGGCCTGGAAGTACGGGTAGATCTCGTGGCCGCTGTTGACCGGGTAGACCGTAATGAGCTTCGGCTTCTCGATCGTGCCGCCGTACTTCCCGTTGCCCACGTCGACCACGACCGTGCCGGCTCCGCCCTGGGCGGAGTAGGCAATGCCGTCGTGGACCCAGAGGTCGTGGAGCCGGGCGTTGGGATGGCGGTACTCGCTCACGTACTTCGGGTTGTAGATGTCCTTGACGTCGATGATGACGTACTTGGCGCCGCCCGACACCGCGAAGAGGTGGTCGTTGGTGGCGAACATGTTGTGGACGCCGCCGGTGAGTTCCTGGTTGAAGGTCGAGGCGACCTTCGGGTGCGCCGGGTTGGCCAGGTCGAGGATGACGACGCCGTTGACGCGGTTCGAGGCCCCTTCGCGCGAGAGGGCGCCATACCGGCCATCGGGCGAGACGGTGACGTCGTTGATGGTGCGGGCGTCGATCCGGACGGAGTCGGTCTTGACGAGGTTGTTCAGGTCGGTGATGTCGTAGATGAAGGCGTAGCCGTCGCCGCCCCAGGTGCCGACCAGAGCGTAGTCGCGGCCGTCCTTGCCGGTCCACGGCCAGAGGTCGGAGGTATGGGTGTTGGTGATCGACCCGCGGCCAGTGACCGCGATCCGGCGGCGAACCTCGCGCGGGCGGACCTGGAGCGTGGTTTCGGAGAACGCCGACCCGGAGCGGGCCATGATGGTGTAGCGGCCCGGGTAGTTACCGGCAAAGAGCCCGAACTGAACGATGCCCGCTCCGCCGGGCAGGCCCGACGGCGCGAGGGAGTCGTCGGGCACGTAGGTGTAGCTCCAGGTGATCGGGGCGTCGGTGACCGGACGGCCGTCGGCCTGGCGGGCGGTGGCGGTCAGCTTGAGGACGTCGCCGGTCCGGATGGTCGTGTCGCGCACGCCGAGGACGAGCGAGGTGACCGGATTCCGGACGACGGTGTGGGCGAGGGTGGCCCGCACACCATCGAGTTCCGCCGTGATCGTGGTCGTGCCGGCCGAGACGCCCCGAACGTTGCCGAACCGATCGACGGTGGCGACCGCCGGATTCGAGGAACGCCAGGTCGGCGTGGGGCTGGGCCGCTCGGAGCCATCGGCATGGCGAGCCTTGACCGAGTGGGCCAGGGTGATGCCGGTGTAGAGCCGACCTTCGGCGACGACGATGTCGAGCTTCCCGACCGGCGGCCAGGTGATCACCACCGGAATTTCGAGCTGGATCATTCCCGACGCGCCCTCCGCGATGGCGGTCAGAGTGTGGTTGCCAGCCTGGAAGGCGGTGACCATGCCATTGTTCCAGGCCACGGCGCGGCGGGCGCCGAAGACCCGAACGGTCGCGTCCCGGACCTCGCGGCCGCTGGCGTCGAGGGCGCGAACCTTGAGGGCAACGGAGTCGCCGGCCCGCATCGTCAAGGCGGCGGGTTCGGCCACCAGCTTCGCGACGGTCGAGGCCTGGGCGACGAGGGGCTGGCCCACGCCGACGGCGAGGGTCAGGGCCAGCGCGCCGAGAATGGCGCCGACGAGGGAGCGGGTTAGTTTCATGGCAGGTTTCCCCAGCGGAATGAACGACCGACAGGCGGCAACGACGATGGCTCGTGACGACCGGAACCCGCTAACGATGTTGGTAAACCGACTTGGGCGCAAGGCGACCCTGGGCGCCCTGTTGCTCGCCTGGGCCGGGATGGCCGAGGCTCAGCCCGCCAAGCCGGCACCCCCGGCTGCCCGATACTGGGTCTACGTGGGGGCCGAGTCGGCCGACCTGATCCACCGGGTGCGATTCGGGCCAGACGGCGCGGTCGTCGAGCGGACCATCCCGATCGGTGAGTTGGCGGCCGAGATGGAGGGACCTCACGGGCTCGCCATTTCGCGGGACGGCAAGTACCTCCACATGACCACCGGCCACGGCTTTCCGGACGGGAAGTACTGGACCTACGTGCTCGGGCCCGACACGCTCGCCGGCCCGGGAACTCTGCTGGGCAACTTCCCGGCCTCGATCGACGTTTCGGCCGACGGGGTCTACGCGATCGCCGCCAACTTCAATCTCCACGGCGACATGGTGCCGTCGTCGCAGTCGGTGATCTACGTCCCGACCCGGACCGAGGTGGCCCGGGTGGTGACCTGCACGATGCCGCACGGGAGCCGGATCGATCCGAGCGGCCGCTTTCACTACTCCGGCTGCATGATGGACGATCAGCTGGTCGAGATCGATACCCGGACCTTCAAGGTGTCGCGCCGGTTTTCGCTGGCCAAGGGCAAGGAAGGGCCCCTGCCAGCGGACGATCGGGGCGAAATGGCCAAGCACCTGACCTTGCCGGAGTCGAAGCGGGGTCCGGAAGTCGATCCGGCCGACGTCGGGCACGGCGGGATGCGGCACGCCATGACGCCGAACAGCTGCTCGCCCACCTGGGCGCAGCCCTCGGTGGATGGGCGGAAGGTGTTCGTGGCGTGCAACAAGGCGGACGAGATTCTCGAGGTCGACCGGACCGGCTGGACGGTCACCCGCCGGTTCCCGACCGGCCGCGGCGTCTACAATCTCGCGACGACGCCGGACGGCAAGCTCCTGGTGGCCACGCTCAAGCAGGGGAACGGGGTGCAGGTGTTCGACATCGCGACCGGCACGGCGGTCGGGAAGTTCGAGAGTTCCACCACGGTGACGCACGGCGTCGCGATCAGCGCGGACTCCCGGTACGCCTTCGTGAGCAGCGAGGGTGTCGGCGCCCAGCCGGGCAAGGTGGATGTCTACGATCTCCGCGCGCTGGCCAAGGTCGGAACCGCCGACGTGGGCCAGCAGGCGAGCGGGATCGCGTTCTGGAAGCAGGAGCCGATCAAGTAGTCGGAAGGGTCAGACGCCGGACCTCGCCCTCGAGGGTCTCGGCGCCGATGGTCAGATAGAGGTGGTGCTCGGTGATCGTCAGGTCGAAGCGGACCCGCCGATCGAGCCGAGCCACCACTCCCGCCAGCAGGTCGCGGTCCATCTGGTACAACGCGAGGTCTTCGGCCCGGAAGATCCGTTCTCCCGCCAGCTGGCGGAGGAAGACGGCCGGGTCCTTATGGACGTACACCGCCACGCGAGGCGCGAGCTTGGCGGCTCGATGGAGTCGCGCCGCGTCGGGATAGCCGACGTCGATCCAGGCCACCCAGGCGCCGCTCAGGTCGCGGATGGCAATGGCGGGCTCGGCGCCGTCGGACACGCCCCCCGAGAATCCGATGCCCTCCTGATATTCGAGGCAGTAGGCCAGGACCCGGGTCACCAACGATTCCGGGGTCTCGGACGGGTGGCACGCCACTCGAAGGGAGAGCGTCTCGTACACCGCGCGGTCGGTGTCGGCCAGGTTGATGTCGAAGGTGTAGATGGTCGAGGTCAACGCCATCACGGGTTCCGATCGAGGGCGGGAGGGGGCGGGGGCGGACCGTGTCGCGGGAGGCTCACCGTCACCGTGGTGCCGCGTCCCGGGGCGCTGACGATGGCGACGTCGCCGCCGCTCTGGCGGACGATGCCGTACACGGTGGCGAGCCCGAGGCCGGTGCCGGCGCCGACCTCCTTGGTGGTGAAGAACGGCTCGAAGGCCCGGCTGCGGGTGGATTCGTCCATGCCCACGCCGTCGTCATCGACCCGGATGAGTACCACCGGGCCCTCGTCCGTCCGGTCGGGGCGGGTCGTGATCGTGAGGCGACCGCCCTTCGGCATCGCGTCGCGGGCGTTCACCGCCAGGTTGACGATGACCTGCTCGATCTGGCCCCGATCGGCGAGGATGGTTCCCGCGTCGGGCGCGAGGTCGACCCGGATCTCGATGGTTTCCGGAATCAGCCGGCGGAGGAGGCTCTGGGTGCCGCTGATGACCTCGTTGGCGTCGAGCACTCCGGCGCGGAGCAGCTGCCGGCGGCCGAAGGCCAGGAGTTGGCGAGTCAGATCGGAGGCGCGCTCGGCGGCCCGGCGGATCTCGCTTGCGTCGTGGCGGCGGCGGTCGTTTTCCGGAAGGTCGCCTTCGAGGAGCGAGGTGTAGCCCAGGATGGCGGTGAGCAGGTTGTTGAAGTCGTGGGCGACCCCGCCGGCGAGCTGGCCGACCGCTTCCATCCGCTGGGCCTGGCGAAGTTGAGCCTCGAACTGGCGGCGTTCGGTCACGTCGTGGAGACTGGTGACGACCTCCTCGACCGCGCCGGAGGCAGAGGGAACGGGACTCGCGTTGACGAGGAGCCAGGTCCGGTCGTTGGGGTCGCCGCGGGAGATGCCCACCAGCTGGTCGTTGACCGGCTGCCCGGTTCGGAGGGCGACGAGCACGGGATGGTGGTCGCGCGGCAGGGCGGTGCCGTCGTCCCGGATGGCGTCGAACGCTCCGTCCGCGGGCCGGTTGCCGAACTCGGCGCCGGAAGCGCCGAGGAGTCGTCGGGCGGCATCGTTGGCGTGGTGGAGATGGCCCTGTCCGTCGTGGATCAGGACCCCGACATCCAGATGATCGAGCGCCTGGTGCAGGCGGCGGTTGCCCCGGTCCACCTCGGCCTGGCGGGCCAGCCGAAGGCGTTGCCGTTCGGTGATGGCCTCCCGGATCAGGATCAGCGCGGTGACCGCGACCGCGGCGACCGCGAGCGTGCTGTGGGGAAGGTGCCAGGGCGTGAAGGCCTTGGCGAGGAGCAGGGCGTAGAGGCCGAGGCCGAGGAGCAGGGGCAAACGATTGCGGAACGGAACCCGGTCGGAGCTCTGGTCGGTGGTGGCTTCGAGAACCGGGTGGCGCCAATACCGTTCGGCGGCCGCGATGAAGGTCACGTAGCCGGCGACGTAGAGGAGGTCGGCCCAATCCACCGGCAGGCCGAGTTGGGGGCGTTCCGGGAGCTGATAGGCGAGGTCGGCCACGAGGTAGAGCATCTGGGCCGTGGCGACCCATCCGAGGACCGCCGCGGCCCGGGGTGGCCGGGACCCGAGCAGCATGGGGACCAGGGCCGCGAAGAGCACGAGGTCGCCGACCGGGTAGGCGAACACCAGGATCCGCTGCCCGGGGCTCTGGGGGAACGCGGCCAGCGGTTCGACCACGTAGAGCCAGGTCAACGCCACCGCCACGATCACCGCGATCCCGCAGTCGGCGGCGAGTTTCCACCGTTCGGCCGGGTCGGGCCGGCCGGCGCGGAAGGTCAGGACGGCGGCAAAGGCCGCCGGATAGCTGAGGAGGAAGGGGAGGTTGGGCCAGCCGTACGTCGGGTCCGACCCGGCGATCAGGTAGCCGACGCTCAGGGTGGTGCCAATGGCTGTCAGCGCGAACGACGTGGCGTACCACGCGAACCCCCGGGTAAAGGCCGATCCCTGGCCACGGTGGGCGGCGGCGGCAAACGCGGCCGCCGTCCCGATGCTGAACGGGAGGAACGCGACCAGCTCGATGACGGGCCGGCGGGGATCGGTGGGTTCGAGGAACGACAGCCCGACGAGGTAGCCGAGGCCGTACAGGGCGGCGACCCAGGCCCAGCGAGCCGGGGGATCGGGCGTCGCGGAGCCCGCGCCGGCGGGCGAACCCGCGCCGCTGGCAGCTGACGTCCGCATGGGCATCCTCGGGGAAGGGGGTCGGTCGGCGGGATCGCGAAACAGGGGTCCCGGTGAATCGGCTGGATTCTATCGACCTCGCCGCGCGGAGTCGAGTTGCCTGCCCGGATCGGTTCGTGTACCCTCATGTCCGTCGAATCACCACCGGTCGGAGTTTTTCATCGTGAACACCGCATCGTCGGCGGGCGGGTCGAAGTCCGGGTGGCGGGCATGAGTCGGGTCGAGCATGCCTGGGCCAACCCGGAGCACCTCTGGCGGAACCCCGAGCCCAAATCGAGTTACGACGTCGTGGTCGTCGGCGGCGGGCTTCATGGCCTCGCCACGGCGTTCTATCTGGCTCGCAATCACGGGCTCACCAACATCGCGGTCGTCGAGCGGGGGTGGCTTGGCAACGGGAACGCGGTGCGGAACACGACGGTGGTCCGCTCGAACTACCTCCGCGACGAGAGCATGGCGCTGTACGAGCACGCCCTCCGGCTCTGGCCGGGCCTGTCAGCCGAACTCGATCACGAGGTGCTGTTCGATCCCCGCGGGGTCCTCAACCTGGCCCATGGTCGGCACGACGCGCTGACCCTCAAGCGGCAGCTCGCGGCCAATCAGGCCGCGGGGATCGACGCCGAATGGCTCGAGCCGGCGGATCTGGCCTCGTTCTGCCCGATCCTCAACCTCTCGCCCGAGATCCGGTATCCCGTGGTGGGGGCGGCCCTCCAGCGACGAGGCGGGATCGCCCGGCACGACGCGGTGGTGTTTGCCTTTGCGCGGGCCGCCGACCGGTTGGGCGTCGACCTGCTCCAGGGCTGCGAGGTGACCGGGTTCGACATCGTCGACAATCGGGTCCGGGGGGTCGTGACCACACGGGGACGGATCGGGGCGGGCCGGGTCGGTCTGGTGGGCGCCGGCCGGTCCAAGCTGCTCGCGGCCATGGCGGGGTTCGACCTGCCGATCCAGCCGTCGCCGCTGCAGGCGCTGGTGTCGGAAGTCCTCGATCAGGTCCTCGACACGGTCGTGATGTCCGGGGCGGTGCACGTCTACATCAGCCAGGCCCACAAGGGAGAGTTGGTGATGGGGGCGGGGCGCGATCCGTACACCTCGTACGCGCAGCGCGGTTCGTTCCACATCCTCGAGTGGCAGCTGCAGGCCGTGCTGGAGTTGTTCCCGATCCTGTCGCGGGCACACCTGCTCCGGACCTGGGGCGGCATCGTCGACGTGGCGCCCGACGCCTCGCCGATCATCGGCGCGACCCCGATTGGCGACTTGTTCGTGAACTGCGGCTGGGGCACCGGGGGCTTCAAAGCCACGCCTGGATCGGGGTGGGTCTTCGCCGACACCCTCGCCACCGGGGCTCCGCATCCGCTGGTGGTTCCTTTCTCGCTCGACCGTTTCGAAACCGGGGCCTTGATCGACGAGCATGGCTCGGCGGCCGTGGCCCACTGACCGACTCCGCATGCTGCTGATTCCCTGTCCCTGGTGTGGTCCCCGGGAAGAACACGAGTTCCGCTACGGCGGCGAGGCCGTGCCGGCCCCCGCGGCCGACAATGACGACCGCGAACTGGCCCGGCGGCTGTTCGTCCGCTCGGCGCCGGCGGGTCCGATGCGCGAACGGTGGTACCACGTGCACGGGTGCCGGCGGTGGTTCCCCCTGGTGCGCGACACGACGACGCACGAGCTGACGGCTCCGCCGGAGGCCCGGCCGTGAGGCGCCGGCTCGACGGCGGGCTGGTCGACCGGCGCCAGTTGCTCCGGTTCCAGTGGGAGGGGCAGCGAATCCAGGGCTATCCCGGCGATACCGTCGCGTCGGCGCTGCTCGGCGCCGGGGTCGACGTGATCGGTCGGAGCGTGGCGTTCGACCGGCCGCGCGGGATCATGAGCGCGGGCGCGGAGGAGGCGCACGGGTTCGGCCAGGTCGGCGACGGGGGGAGCAGCGAGCCGCTGGTGCGCCTGGCGACGACGCCCCTGGTCGAGGGGTTGGTGGTGGAGAGTCGCGCCACGCGCGGGCGATTGGCGACGCCGCCGGAGCGAACCCGGTCCGACAAGCGACACGCCCACTGCGACCTGCTCGTGATCGGCTCGGGGCCGGCCGGGCTGGCCGCGGCACTGACGGCGAGCCGGGCCGGAGCCCGCGTCATCCTGGCGGAGCAGGACTTTGCCCTCGGCGGCGCGCTCCTCCGGGAGCGGCTGGCGATCGACGGGATCTCCGGGGCGGATTGGGTCAGTCGAGTGGCCGCGGAGTTGGCGGCGGCTCCCGAAACCCGGATTCTCCGGGCCACCACGGCGAGCATCATGCTCGACGGCAACGCCGTGGTGCTCATCCAGCGACTCCGCACCGCGGGAGTTCCCGCGGCGCGCGCGGAGCTTCCGGAACAGCGCGTCTGGTTCGTCCGGGCCCGCCAGGTGGTGCTGGCCACCGGAGCGCTCGAGCGGCCGGTCGTGTTTGCCGACAACGATCGGCCGGGCATCATGCTGGCGTCGGGAGCGCGGGCGTATCTCAACCGGCAGGCGGTCGCGCCGAATCGGGGGCTGGTCTTCACGACCACGGACGACGGCTACCGGACCGCGCTCGACTGGGCGGCGGCCGGCGTGGTGGTGGCGGGGATCGTCGACCCCCGGCCCGAGCCCACGGGCGAGTTGCCGCGCCGGGCGCTGGCGCGGGGACTCAGGGTCTGGGCGGGGACGGTGGTCTTGGGGACCGACGGCGACGCCGCCGGCCGGTTGCTGGCGGCCCGGCTCGACGGTCCCGCCGGATCCGAACGGGTCGAGTGCGATTGTCTGGCCGTGTCCGGCGGGTACGATCCGGTCCTCCACCTGCACCTCCAATTGAAGGGGGCGACGCGGTGGGACGACCGGCTCCACGCGGCGGTTCCGGTCGGGTCCCGCGCGGGGCAGTGGATCGTCGGCGCCGCGGCCGGGCGGTACGACCTGGCCGGTTGTCTCGAGACCGGGGCGGCGGCCGCCGGGTCGGCGTTAGGCGTCGCCGCGGGGCCGACCCCGGTGGTCGAGGCGGTGCCGGAAGCCGATCCGGCGGCGCTGTGGCGCGTGCCCGCCGCGGATGGCGACGAGAGCCGGTCGTTCATCGACGGCCATCGCGACGTGACGGTGGCCGGGCTCGACCGGGCGGTGGGCGCCGGGGTTCGGCACATCGAGCACGTCAAGCGGTTCACGCTGATCGGCACCGGGGTCGAGCAGGGCCGGGCCGCCAAGACCAAC
>JAEUJH010000570.1 GCA_016794825.1 Gemmatimonadota bacterium | reverse complement strand
AACGGACTCGGCACCGTGGCCCACCTGGCCCAGACCGGCGTCAATCAGGTCAACGCCGCCGACGCCGCCGAGCTTGGCCTCGGGACGATCACCCACTTCTACGGCCTGTTCGAGGCAATGTACGAGCACGCCGACGTCCAGCCCTATCCCGAGGGCTACAACTACAACGACGAGCAGTGGCGTTTCGGCCAGGTGGCCCGCCAGTGGAGCCTGGTCAAACCGAAGGGCGAGAAGTGGTGGGCGCTGCTCAAGACGCTGAAGGCCAAGGGCGTCACCCTCGACCCCACGATGACGGCCTACCTGTCCGGGCGCGACCTGATGGCCCGCCGGAACGCGGACTGGCACGAGACCTACACCCTGCCGTCCCTCTGGGACTTCTACACGCCCAACCGGGTCAACCATGGCGCCTATTTCTACAACTGGACTACGTGGGACGAAGTGGCCTGGCGGAACTTCTACCGGGTCTGGCACGAGTTCCTGACCGACTACAAGAATCTCGGTGGCCGGGTCACCGTCAGTTCCGACGCCGGGTACATCTACAACACCTACGGCTTCTCGACCATCCAGGAAATGGAACTCCTCCAGGAAGCGGGCTTCCACCCGCTCGAGGTGATTCGGGGCGCCACCATGCACGCGGCCGAGACGCTCGCCAAACCGACCGGGAAGCCGCCCGAGTTTGGCGTGGTCCGGCCCGGAATGCTGGCGGATCTGGTGGTCGTGCCCGAGGATCCCATCGCCAACCTCAAGGTGCTCTACGGCTCGGGATTCGTTCGGCTGAACGACAAGACCGGGAAGGTCGAGCGGGTCGGCGGGATCAAGTACACGATCAAGGACGGGATCGTGTACGACGCGCGGAAGTTGCTCGCCGACGCGGCGGCGATGGTGGCGCGGCAGAAGCGGGAGCGGGGAATCGACCGGTTGCCCGAACCGAGCTTCGAGCGGCGGCCTTAGGCGCGGGTCAGGCCAGGCGGCGGCTCCGGCGGCCCGACAGGCGCTGCCGGAGCCACACCTGGTGCCGGTGGACATAGCCGATCAGGCGCATGGTCCAGACCAGCCAGTCGGGCGCGGCGTCGATCGGGCGCTCCGGGACGCCCGGGTGGCCCGCCGCGAGGGCCCAGCGGCGGCACTCCTCCCAGTCGAATCGCCAGATGTCGTCGAGCCAGAACCGTCGCGCTCCCTGACGGCCGAACGCCCGGAGCACTTCGACGTCGTACCAGTGAAACGGCGGATCGGCGATCGAAAACATGTCGATCCCCGCCTCGGTCCACCCCGAAAACCACTCCGGCCGGCTCGGCTCGAACCGACCATTCCAGGTAAAGTCGACGTGGTTGAGGTAGCGGAGCCGGCGCTTGAGCACCGGCTTGCACGTTCCCAGCTCGTTCTCGACCACGCTGTACCAGCGGAGTTTGCTCGCCAGGCCCGTGGTCCGGAGCGGCGCGTAGTGGAGCAGCTTGACGTCGTTGAGCTTCAGGCGCGGCGCGCCCGCGGGCAGGGGAATTCGGCCGCTGTGGATGAGGCGTCCCTCGTGGGCCGCGCCGTCGTCGACGTAGCCGAACGGCCGCCAGCGGTCGTGCCGCATGCAGCGATCGGCGGTGAGGTACAGGTCGACCAGTTCGAAGCACAGCACGGTGCCCGGTGGCGCGCTCATCATCGTGCGCCAGCCGACGGAGCCGGGGGCGTCGGCCGCGATGATCTCGTCGGCGTCGAGCGCCAGGAGCACCTTCGGGCCGGGCACCAGCCGGCGCGCGGTGTCGAGCAACAGGGCCTGTCGCCGGGCCTCGCTGAAGGTCGGGTCGTCGTTGCGGACCAGCGTCGCCTTCGGATACCGCGCCGCGATCGACCGGGTGTCGTCGGTCGATCCCTGATCGGCCAGGATGATGTGGTCGGCAACGCGGGAGGTGACCGCCAGGAAGCGATCCAGGATCCAACCCTCGTTCCGGACCGGGACGAGGACGACCAAGGCGGGTTGGGTCGAATCGGGCATGGGCTCGAGGAGCGAACTTAAGACGCCGGGCGGTCGGGCAGCAAGCGAAGGGACCGGGTGCTATTGTTCGTCCCATGCGTCGAGTTCTGCCGTTGCTGCTCCTCGGCCTGACGGCCGGAGCGGGTCCCGTCGCGGGTCAGGGCGACCCGCTGGGTCGCTCGCCCTCCCGGTTTGCCGTGTTGGATGGGGTCAAACTCCATTACAAGAGTCTCGGTCTGGGGCGGACGGCCGTGGTGCTGGTCCACGGCTGGGCGTGCGATCTGTCGGTCTGGCGGGCCCAGGCGCCGGTGCTGGACGGCCGGGTGCGGGTGGTCGCCGTCGACCTGCCCGGCCACGGCCGGAGCGACAAGCCGGTGCGGGCCTACTCGATGGACTTCTTTGCCCGGTCCGTCAACGCCGTTCTCGAGGCGGCCGGGGTCGACCGCGCCGTTCTGGTCGGGCACAGCATGGGGACCCCGGTGGCGCGTCAGTTCTTCCGGCTCTTCCCCGGCAAGACGCTCGCGATGGTGGTCGTCGACGGGAGCCTCCGGTCGCCCGGACTCGACAGCGCGGCCATCGAGCGGCAGGTGGCCCAGTTCAGCGGACCCAACCTGCGCGACCTCTGGCCCCCGATGATCGCGCCGATGTTGCCGGGCCCCGAGCTGGAAGCGGCTCGCCGTCAGGTCATCCTCGCGGCCCAGGCCACGCCCGCTCACGTCGTCACCGCGTCGATCCGCGGCATGCTCGATCCGACCATCTGGGGCAACGACCTCGTCGGGGTTCCGGTCTTGGCGGTCATGGCAAAGGGCCCGAATTGGCCCGCTGCGTACCGGACCTACGTTCACGATCTGGTGCCCGACCTTCGCTACGAGGAACTCGATCAGGTCCATCACTTCCTGATGCTCGAGCGTCCCGATCTCTTCAACGCGCTGCTGATCGAGTTCCTCCGGGCCCAGGGCGTTCTCAAAGGGTAGCGGACACCGTCTCAAATTCGCTTTCGGGGGTCTGGTACCGGGGGGGAAAACGAAGAGGGCGGGCATCGCTGCCCGCCCTCTCGTCGTTCTGAATTCCGTCTGGCGTCAGTTCTCGACCAGGATCAGGAACCGGGAGTTGGTCCAGAAGCTCTCCGGGTTGGTGATCTGGAGGCTGCCCCGCACCTTGCCCTTGGCTTCGGCCGGCAGGTTGGCGTAGGACAGGTTCTGGTTGGTCACCAGCTTGTACTGCTTGTCGGCGCGCGGCATCGGGATCTCGGCGGTCTGGCGCCGGTCGATGGCGGTGAAGGCCGACGGGTCGAGGTTCTCGGCCGGCTTCAGGGTCTCACCGGTGCGGGTCACCAGGAGGAACCGGGTCCCGCCGACTTCGCGGATGATGCCCTTGTCCATCAGTTCCTTCTTGGTGCCGACGATGTAGTAGACCGTGTTCTCGCGGGTCGTCATCGCCGAGACGGTGTCCTGGAGCGTCACCTTTTCCTGGGTCAGGGTGGTGACCTGCGCCCGGGAGGCGTTCAGTTCCGATTCCAGGTTGGCGATGGTGCTCTTCTGCCCGTCGACCATGGCGTTGAGCCCGTCGATCGTGGTCTGGAAGTCGGCGAGGACGGTCTTGAGGCTGTCGTTCTGACCCGTCATCGTCTTGATCTGGCGCTGGCTGCGGGCCAACCGGGCCTCGGAGTTCTTGATCCGGGCGGTCAGGTCCTTGACCTTCTTGAGGACCAGGGCCCGATCGCTCGGCGACGCCGAGAGCTGGCTCTCGGGCGAGACGACCGGCTCGACGGCCTTCTTGCCGGTGCTGACGGTGGCCAGCTCGGTGTTGATGTCGGCGAGGAGCTTGGTGGTTTCGGCCAGGTCGCGGAACAGGCTGTCCTTGGTGGCCGAGACGGTGGTCATCTGCTGGACCTGGGTCCGGAAGTACTCGGTCGAGTCGGTCGGGATCGATTGGACGACCTGACCCCGGGGGCCGCCGTTACAGGCGGCGCCGGCCACGGCGACGGCGACGAGGAGAGTGCGCTTCATAGGTGCCTCCTGGCATGGTGACGGGGTCTATCCCCGCCTCTGGATTCAAGTTACGAAAGATCGCTTTGCGCGATTCCAAAGCCAAGGGACGAGCAAGGTCCCGAGCCTTGCACAACCTTGACACCGTCAGGTGCCTTGACACTCCCCCATTCCGACCCCGAAATTGTTGACTGGCAACAGTTTCTGCCTTCCCGCCAGCTGGTTTCTCTCGCACGAGGACAGGTATGCCAGGTCTCCTCCGGTCGTGGCTGTTCGCGGTCGCCGCGGTGATGGTGCCCACATTGGCTCAGGCCCAGACCGGCTCGATTGCCGGCCGGGTCACCGATAGCGCTCGGTCGGTCGGTCTGGCCGGCGCCCAGATCACGGTCCGGGATGCCTCCGGGCGGGGCGCGGGAAGCGCCGTCAGCGGCGCCAACGGGGCGTATCGGGTCGACGGGCTGGCCGCCGGGACCTATTCGGTCCTGGTGAACCTGATTCCCTACGGGCCCAAGCAGTACGACCGGGTCGCCGTCACCGCCGGCGGTACCGCCACGGTCGACGCGATCATGGTGGCGCAGGCCTACCAGCTCTCCGAGGTCCGGGTCAGTTCAGTGTCCCGCGTGCCCGAAAAGATCAACGAGGCGCCCGCCAGCATTACGGTCATCCCGTCGGTGGCCGTCCAGGAACGGCCCGCCCTCAGCGTCCTCGATCATCTGAAGACCGCCCCCGGCATTTCCTTCTCCGAGGGCGGCCTGGTCCAGTCCAACATCGTGTCCCGGGGCTTCAACAACATCTTCTCGGGCTCGCTCCTGACCCTGATCGACAACCGCTACGCCGCGGTTCCGTCGCTCCGGGTCAACGTGGCGTCCTTCTTCCCGACCACGAACGACGACGTCGAGCAGATCGAGTTCGTCCTTGGCCCCGGCGCCGCGCTCTACGGGCCGAACGTGACCAACGGCGTGCTCCACATCATCACCAAGAGTCCGCTCACCTCGCCGGGCACGACGGTGTCGCTCGAGGGCGGCGTCCGGGCGGCGTCGCCGTCGGTGGCCGGGACCAATGCCGAAGACAACGCGGCCGGTCTCGTCCGGTTCGGCTTCCGGCACGCCAGTCGGTTGTCGCCCAAGGTCGGCTTCAAGGTGTCGGGCGAGTACCTGACCGGCACCGACTGGCGCTACGCCGATCGGGCCGACACCCTGAGCCCCCCGCGGACCGGCTCGACCAAGACCAAGTGCACCGCCACCGTCACGGGCTGCCGCGACTTCGACCTCAAGAAGTGGAATGGCGAGGCCCGGATCGACGTCAAGCCGGACGAGAACACCGAGTGGGTCACCAGCTTCGGGATGAGCAAGGCGGTCAACATGATCGAGCTGACCGGCATCGGCGCCGGTCAAGCCCGGAACTGGCAGTACCAGAGCCTCCAGACCCGGTTCCGCCACAAGGAGTTCTTTGCTCAGGTCTTCGGGAACTTCAGCAACGCGGGCGAGACCTTCCTGCTGCGCGACGGCAACCCGATCCGGGATAGCTCCCGGGTCCTGGTGGCCCAGGCGCAGCACGGCTTTTCGCTGGGATCGAAGGAAACCGTCATCTACGGCGTCGACTACATCTTCACCGACGCCCGGACCGGCGGCACCATCAACGGCTCCAACGAAGACGATGACGACATCAAGGAAATCGGCGGCTACGTCCACAGCGTCACCCGCCTGAGTCCCAAGTTCGACGTGGTCGGCGCCCTCCGGGTCGACAAGCACAGCCGGCTCGAGTCGGCCGTCTGGTCGCCGCGAGTCGGGCTCGTCCTCAAGCCCGACGAGAGCAACAACCTCCGGTTGACCTACAACCGGGCGTTCTCGACCCCGAGCAACAACAACCTGTTCCTCGACATCGCGGCCGGACAGGCCGGTCCGTACACCGTCCGAGCCCTCGGCGTGCCGAAGGGCGGCTTCCGGTTCCGCGCCAACGGCGGCTGCGCCGGTGGCGTGGGCGGGGGGCTCTGCATGCGGGGCATCCCCGGCGTGCCCGGGGTTCCGGGCACGCTGTTGCCGGCCAACGCCGTCGCGCTCTACAGCGTGGCGGCCGGCTTCGTGCTCCAGAACCCGGCGGTGCCGGCCAATCTGAAGCAGCTGCTCCAGAACACCCCGGCCCCGACCACCCAGGTCGGGACCCAGCTCCGGACCTTGAATCCCACGACCGGTACCTTCATCGACATCGACCCGGCGTCGGTCACCGACATCGAGACGATGAAGCCGAGCATCACCAACGCCATCGAATTCGGCTACAAGGGCAATCTCAACAACAAGGCCCGGCTCTCGGTCGACGTCTACTTCGAGCGGCGTGAGAATTTCGTGGGTCCGCTGATCGTCGAGTCGCCGACCGTGTTCCTCGATCGGAACTCGCTGATCACCTACCTGACCAACGCCTGGACGCCGCTGATCGGCGCCACCAACGCGGCCCAGGCGGCCGGCCAGATCGGGACCGCGATGGCGGGCGTCGCTGGCGGAACGGCCGCCGCCGGGACCACCGGCGTGCCGCTCGGGACCGTGGTGCCGAACAACACCGAACTCACCAACCGGCCGGACATCTTCCTGACCTACCGGAACTTCGGTTCGGTCGACCTGTTCGGTGCCGACGCCGCCTTCGATTACGTCGCCGACGATCGCTGGTCGTTCGGAGCCACCTACTCGTTCGTCAACAAGGACTACTTCTCGGCCGCCGAAGTCGGCGGACCGACCGACATCGCGCTCAACGGCTCGAAGAGCCGCGGGTCGGCCACGGTGCGGCTCCGGAACGACCCGAAGGGCTGGGCGGTGGAGGGGCGGGCGCGGTACGTGAAGGGCTTCCCGGTCAACTCGGGCGTCTACGTCAGCCCGCAGAATCCGGACGGCAGCTTCCAGCCGACCGACAGCTACGGGGTCTTCGACCTTCAGGGCAGCATCCGGCCCCGGTTCGGGGCCCGGAACATGCTGGTGTCGGTCAGCGTCAACAACGTCCTCAACAAGGCGTACGCGACGTTCGTCGGGGTCCCCCAAATGGGTCGGTTGATCATGACGAAGGTGTCGTACACGTTCTAAGTCACACTCACCGGTGACATTGAGGGGGCGGGCGAGTCTGACCCGCCCCTTCGTGCGTCCGAACAGACAGGTGGTCGATGGCGGCTTTGCTGGCGCGGTACCCCTCACTCCCGTACGTCCTACCGTTCGCCACCTTCATGGCGTTCCTCGGCCTGCGGCCGTACCTCCCCTTTTCCCCCCTGGTTCGGGGGGTGGTTTGGCTGGTCGTCGTCGCGCTGGTCATCGTCGCGGTGGCGCGCCCGGTACTCGATCTCCGGCTCCGTCATCCCCTCGGCACGATCGGGGTCGGGATCGGGGTCTTCCTGATCTGGATCGCGCCGGACCAGTTGATTCCAGGGTACCGCGACCTGGTGATCTTCCAGAACGGGATCACCGGCCGAGTGGAAAGCACGATGGCGGTGGAAAATCGGAACGACGGGCTGCTCGTGGCCCTCCGGTTTGCCCGCGCCTCGCTGCTCGTGCCGATCGTCGAGGAGTTGTTCTGGCGGGGGTGGCTGCCCCGCTGGCTCGATCGGATGGAGGATTTCCGCGCCGTGCCGCTCGGAACGTTCACCAGGTACTCATTCCTGGCCACCGCCGCGCTCTTCGCGGTCGAGCACGGGCCGTTCTGGGACGTGGGGCTGGTGGCGGGCGTCGTCTACAACTGGTGGATGATCCGGACCCGGAGCCTTGGCGATCTGATCTGGTGCCACGCCGTGACCAATGCGTGCCTTGGCGCCTGGGTTCTGGCGGCCGGGCAGTGGCAATACTGGTAAGGGCCGACGTCTTGGAAAACCGACGGGGGATGGGCCGCTTGGGCTCATCCCCCGTTTCGTCTTGCGGACCTGCCCGATCAGGACTCGGGTGAACCAACGACCTTGGGCAGCACCCCGAGAGCGCTGTCGGCGTCCCAGAAGATCCGCTTGGCACCCTTCCAGTAGGTCGACTTGGCCGCCGCGAGTTCGCTCTCGATGACGCCCTTCCGCCGATTGGCGGCGTGGACGTAGCGGCCTTCGCCGACGTAGATGCCGATGTGGGTGATCCGCTTGCCCTTCCCGAAGTACAGGAGGTCGCCGGGGAGGAGCTGGGTGGTGTCCTTGGGGATGTCGATCCCGACCTGGGCCTGCTGGGCGGCGGTGCGGGGCATGTCCTTG
>JAEUJH010000523.1 GCA_016794825.1 Gemmatimonadota bacterium | reverse complement strand
CGACCTGCCCCAGGAACTCGAGGAGCCGATCATCAAGAAGTTCAATGACGCCGACCGGCCGATCGTCTCGCTCGCCCTCCACTCGGAGCGGCTCTCCCCGGGCGAATTGACCCGGATCGCCGACCCGGGCGTCACTCGCGAAATCCGGTCACTGGCCGGTGTCGCCGAGGTGACGGTCTCGGGCAGTCGCGAGCGCGAGATGACGATCCAGTTGAACCCGGTGGCCATGCAGGCCGCGGGGGTGAGCGTCGCCCAGGTGGCCCAGGCGCTCCAGCTCCAGAACCTGGCCGCGCCGGTCGGGCGACTCGAGACCGTCGACGCGGAGCAGTCGATCCGTCTCAAGGGACGCCCCGAAGGGCCGCGCGACTTCGAGCAGATCGTGGTGACCGAGCGGAATGGACGAGCCATCCGCCTCGGCGAACTGGCGCGGGTCGAGGACGGGTTCGAGGAGCAGCGGACCTTGGCCCTCTACAACGGCAAGGACGCGGTCGGGATCGACATCCGGAAGGCCAACGGCTACAGCACCACCGAAGTGGCGGACAAGGTGGTCGAGCGGATCGACCGGATCCGCTCCCGGTTGCCCGATGGCGTTTCGCTCGACGTGGTGAAGAACGGCGCCACCCGGGTTCGGCAATCGGTCTGGGAGGTCGGCAAGGCCCTGATCGAGGGCGCGATCCTCACGGTGCTCGTGGTCTTCGTGTTCCTCAACTCGTGGCGCTCCACCGTCATTACCGGTCTCGCCCTCCCGGTCTCGGTCCTGGCCTCGTTCATCGCGGTCTGGGCCTTTGGCTTTACCCTCAACGTGATGTCGCTGCTCGGCCTCTCGCTCGCCATCGGTGTCCTGATCGACGACGCCATCGTGGTCCGCGAGAACATCGTCCGGCACGTCGAAATGGGGAAAGACCACTTTCGAGCCGCACACGAGGGTACCGACGAAATCGGGCTGGCCGTTGCGGCCACCACGTTTTCCATTCTCGCGGTGTTCATCCCGGTCGCCTTCCAGGGTGGCATGACCGAAGAGTGGATGAAGCCGCTGGCGCTGACGATCGCCTGCTCCGTGGCCGTGTCACTCCTGGTCTCGTTCTCGCTCGACCCGATGCTGTCGGCCTACTGGCCCGATCCCCACAAGCCGGTTCACGAGCGGGCCTGGATCACCCGGCAGCTCGACCGGTTCAACGCCTGGTTTGCCCTCCAGGCCGAGCGGTACAAAGGCGTGATCGCCTGGGCGCTCGACCACCGGCTCTCGATGGTCATCATCTCGGTCGGGACGTTCTTCGCTTCGTTCGTGCTGCCGCAAAAGGGGCTCCTGGCCCTGATCGGCGCTCTGGTCGGCATCGGGATCGCCGCATGGAGCGCGGGCGGACGGCGGCCGTGGTACGTCAAGCTGGGCGGAGTCGGGGTCGGCGGCGTGGTGGCTTACCTGCTGGTGGGCGTCGCCCCCGTCTTCCGGAAGGTCGGGACGGGGTTCTTCCCGATCGACGACCGCTCCGAGTTCAACATCAAGCTCGAGACACCCCCCGGGTCGAGCCTGGCGTATACCCGCGCCAAGGCCGCGGCCATCGAGGCGGCGGTGCGAAAGCTCCCCGAGGTCCAGTACGCCTACACGACCCTCGGCGGCGGCGCCTCGGGCGCCGTCGACGTCGGGTCGATGTACGTCCGGTTGACCCCGAAGGCCGAGCGGGAGCGCAGCGCGGAGGAACTCGCGGCCATGGTCCGGAACGAGATCGCCCGGTTCGGCGGTTTCACCTCCTCGGTCTACACCCAGGACTTCGGGGCCGGCCGCAAGCAGCTCCAGCTCAACGTCCGGGGCACCGACCCGATCGTCATCAACGGTCTGGCGGAGCAGATCCGGACCGAGGTCGCCCAGGTGCCGAACGTCGTCGACCTGGCCCTGTCGACCAAGGGGCAGAAGCCGGAGCTCAACGTCGAGATCAACCGCGGCCTTGCCGGCAGCCTCGGGATCACGGTCGGTCAGGTGGCGCAGTCGATCCGGCCCGCCTTTGCCGGGATCGACGTGGGCGACTGGCAGGACCCCGGCGGCGAGATGCGGGACGTCCGGATCCGGTTGGCGCCCGAGTTCCGCGACCGAGTGACCGATCTCGGGCAGCTCCCCCTGGTCATCCCCAGCCCGACCGGATTCGCCGCCGTGCCGCTCGGCCAAGTGGCGGAAATCTCGAGCGGCCTCGGGCCCGCGGTCATCAATCACCTGAACCGGGATCTCAACGTTGCCGTGGAGTGGAACGTCGTCGGCCGCTCGACGGGTGAAGTGATGGCCGACGTCCAGGCTCGACTGGCGCAGATCCCGATGCCCGCCGGGGTGTCGATCTCGGAAGGCGCCGACCAGGAATTCCAAAACGAGACCTTTGCCAGCATCGGGTTCTCGCTCGTGGTCGCGGTCATGCTCATGTACCTGGTCCTCGTCATGCAGTTCGGGTCGTTCATCGACCCGCTCGCGATCATGGCCTCCCTGCCCCTCTCGTTGATCGGGGTGATGCTGAGCCTGTCGCTGGCCGGCTACACCATCAACATCATGAGCCTGATCGGCATCATCCTGCTGATGGGCCTGGTGGCCAAGAACGCGATCCTCCTGATCGACTTCGCCAAGTGGGCCCGCGAGGAGCGCGGGATCCCGATCCGGGACGCCCTGATCGAGGCCGGCGGCATCCGGCTTCGCCCGATCCTGATGACCACCGTCGCGCTGATCGCCGGGATGGTGCCCATCGCCCTCGGCACCGGCGAGGGCGCCCAGTTCCGGTCGCCCCTCGGTGTCGCCATCATCGGCGGGGTCATTACCTCGACGCTCCTGACCCTGCTCGTGATTCCGACCTTCTACGAGATTCTCTTCGAGATGCGGGAGCGGACCTTTGCCCTGTTCCGGCGGAGCGGCCGGACCGACCACGACCACCCCGCGAGCGCCCGTCCCCTGGCGCCGGAGCCGCCGCAATGAGCCTTCCGATGAGCAAGGACTTTCCGGACCACCACGACGCGGA
>JAEUJH010000522.1 GCA_016794825.1 Gemmatimonadota bacterium | reverse complement strand
GACGCCCAGGACCCGAGTCAGCGAGAACGAGGTGATCGACTGGAGCAGCGTGGCGGCGATCGCCGCGCCGGCGATGTAGTACAGCTGCTCGGTCCGGTCGGGCGGGAGGAGCCGATTCCACCATCCCGGCGTCGACACCGGTACCAGCACGTGGTCGATCAGGAACTTGGAGCTGGCCGGGAGGATCAGCCCGGCCAGCCGATTGACGAGCATCAGGCCCATGCCCAGGAGGAGGCGCCGGCGATGGCGCCAGATCAGGACCTTGGCTTCGCCCCAGGCGGCTTTGTAGTCGGTTTTCCGTTTCGGTGGGGTCATGGCGCTACCGACTGGCTCGGAGTTGATCGACCCGCTCCCGGAGGCGGGCGAACAGCTCCCGTCCCGTGGCGGTCTCGGTGGCCGCCCACTCGGTGTTCCGGAGGAACCGCGGGCCGGCCACCTGCCGGAACTCCGCGAGCCACGGGTAGACCTTGGCGAGGATGATGAAGGCCTCGCCTCCGGAGGCATCGACCAGGTACTCGGGATGGACGACGCCGTGTCGGGCCATGCCGTAGACCAGCTCCCAATAGCTGGTGACCTGGCGGAAGGCGGAGTTCTGGGGGTGGTCCCAGTTGCCGACCGCCTTGAGGTCGTCGGCCGACTTGGGCCACCAGTCGATCGTGATCGTCTTCCGGGCGTCGCGCAAGACCGGTTCCCGCCGCAGTTCGTAGCTGCGGAGGATCAAGTCCGCGTCGTGGTGGTCCGGAAAGTCCTTGCTCATCGGCAGGCTCATTGCGGCGGCTCCGGCGCCAGGGGACGGGCGCTCGCGGGGTGGTTGTGGTCGGTCCGGCCGCTCCGCCGGAACAGGGCAAAGGTCCGCTCCCGCATCTCGAAGAGGATCTCGTAGAACGTCGGGATCACGAGCAGGGTCAGGAGCGTCGAGGTGATGACCCCGCCGATGATGGCCACGCCGAGAGGCGACCGGAACTGGGCGCCCTCACCGGTGCCGAGGGCGATGGGCACCATCCCGGCGATCAGGGCGACGGTGGTCATCAGGATCGGCCGAAGCCGGATGCCACCGGCCTCGATCAGGGCGTCGCGGATCGAGATTCCGCGCTCTTCGCGAGCCCATTTGGCGAAATCGATCAGAAGGATCGCGTTCTTGGCCACCAGGCCCATCAGCAGGATGATGCCGATCAGGCTCATGATGTTGATGGTGTAGCCCGCCAGCGACAGGCTCAGCATCACCCCGATCAACGAGAGGGGCAGGGAGGCCATGATCGCGAGCGGGTCGATGAACGACCCGAACTGCATGACGAGCACCAGGTACATGAGCATGACCGCGACCAGCAGCGAGAACCCGATGCTGGCAAAGGTCTCGTTCTGGAACTCCTGGTCGGCGCCCTCCGAGATCGACACGCCGGCCGGCATCGGGATCTGCGCCAGTCGAGCCTGAACGTCGGCCATTACTTCGCCCGTCGAGCGGCCGACGACGTTCCACTCCACGGCGACGTTGAGATCCCGATCCAGGTGGTTGATGACCGCGGGCCCGAGGCCGCTCGAGATTTCCGCCACCTGGCCGAGGGGCACGGTGGCGAACCCGGTCGGGCCGGGGATGACCAGAGGGAGCTGGCCAAGGTCGGTGACCCGGTCGCGGAACTCCGGCGCGAGCCGGATCCGGACGTCCCGCATCTCACCACCGGGGTCCTGCCAGTCGCCCACGTCGATGCCGGCAAACGCGGGCCGGATCGACTGCGCCACCTGGCCGACCGTGATGCCGATGCTGCCGGCAAGGCCACGATTGATCTCGACGTTGAGTTCGGGCTTCTGCCCCTTGGTCGACAGGGCCAGATCGACGACGTTCGGCACCTGGGCGACCTCGGCCCGGATCTGCTCCGCCAGGCCGTTGATCACGAGCGGGTCCGTACCCCGGACGTTGAGTTGGAGCTGCTTGCGGCCGGCCCCGAAGTCCTGAGTATAGACCGAGGACGTGAAGCCACCGAACCGGGCGATCTCGTCGCGGACGATCGCCGCGAGTTCCTCGGCGCTGCGCTCCCGCTCGGCCTTCGGCGTCAGTCGGACGTACATCGAACCCACGTCGACGGCGCCCGACGCGCCGCCGCCGAGGGTCGTGTAGGCATACTGAACCTCGGGGAGCTTCCGCACCGCCGCCTCGATGGCCGCGGCCTTGGCCCGGGTGTACGCCAGGCTCGATCCAGGAGGTGTTTCGAGCTTGATGTTGAACTCGGAACGGTCGTCGATCGGGAAGAACCCCGTCCCGACTTTCCGGAAGACCGGGGCGACGCCGACCAGCAGGTAGGCCACCACGCCGCCGACCCCGACGCCGCCCAGTTTGACGTACCACGGGCGCCGGCCGCCCGCGCTCCAGGCCGCGATCCCGATCCCGATCAGGGCGCCCACCAGGGCAAGGAGACCCTTCTGCGGCAGCACGAACGAGGCGAAAAACGTCCCGACCGAGATGATGACCATCGAGAGCCGATGGTCGAGCGCCCAGGCGATCACGCCCTTGTACCGTTCGGCCTGCTTGGCGAACCAAGTGTTGAATCGGTCGAGCTGCCGGGTGATCCAGGCCCGTTCGTGAGCCGGCTTGTGGGGGTCGGGCCAGTACGCCGACAGCATCGGGTCGAGCGAGAACGAGACCAGGAGCGAGACGGCCACCGAGCAGGCGATCGTCAGCGCCAGCGGCTTCATCCATTCTTCCGTCATGCCGCCCTGGAAGGCGACCGGAATGAACACGGCGAGAATGGAAAACGTGGTCGCCGCGACGGCCAGGCCGATTTCGTCGGTGCCCTCGTGCGCGGCTCGAAAGTGGTCTTTCCCCATCTCGACGTGCCGGACAATGTTCTCGCGGACCACGATGGCGTCGTCGATCAGGACGCCAATGGCGAGCGAGAGGCCAAGCAACGACATCACGTTCAGGGTAAAGCCGAAGGCCCAGACCGCGATGAACGACGCCAGGACCGAGACCGGGAGCGCGAGACCCGTGATGACGGTGGAGCGCCACGAGTTGAGGAACACGAAGACCACGAGCACCGTGAGGATCGCGCCCTCGATCAGGGCCTTGCCGACCTCCCAGACCGACTGGCGAACCCGGGTGGCGCCGTTCTTGACCACGTCGAGCGAAACGCCCTCGGGCAGCCGGGAGCGGATCCGGTCGATCCGCTCGACCACCTTGTCCGCCACCTCGGTCGTGCTGTAGCCGTTGGCCTTCCGGATGTCGATCCCGACCGCGTCCTTGCCGTTGAAGAGGGCCAGGGTCCGCTGCTCCTCGAACCCGTCTTCGACCCGCGCCAATTCGCCGAGGCGGATGGCTCGTCCGCCCCGCTCGGTCACCACGATCTGCTCGAAGTCCCGCGGTCCTTCGGGGCGTCCCTTGAGGCGGATCGACTGCTCCGCGTCGTTGGTCTCGAGCCGCCCGACCGGTGCCGCCAGGTTCTGCAGCTGGAGCGCCTGGGCCACCTGCGCGACGCTCACCCCGGCGGCCTGCATGGCCACCGGGTTCAGCTGGATCGTCATCTCGCGCTCGCGACTGCCCGAGACCGTCACTTCGGCCACGCCGGCCAGCGACCGGATCTCGCGAGTGACGCCCGGGTCGGCGATCCGGGTCAATTCGCCCGGGGAGAGCCGCTCCGAGTGGAGGGCGAGCGAGACGATCGGCCGGTCGGCGTCATTGAACTTCTTGATGATCGGCTCCTCGAGTTCCTGGGGCAGGTCG
>JAEUJH010000513.1 GCA_016794825.1 Gemmatimonadota bacterium | reverse complement strand
GGGCGTGCCCCACATCTACGCCGACCGGGAAGAGGACGGCTACTACGCGTTCGGTTACGTGGCCGCGGAGGACGAGGGGGAGTTCTTCGGCCGGATCGCGTTGATGGCGCGGGGAACGGCGGCCGCCGCGCTCGGCCCGGCGGCGGTCGAATCGGATTACCAAAGCCGACTGTGGCGGCATCACGCGGAAGCGCGAGTCGGCCTGACGCGGTTGAGCCCGTCCTTGCGCCGGAATTACGAGCGGTGGGCCCAGGGCTTCAATCGCTACGTGACCGAGCACCGCGAAGCCGTGCCGGCCTGGATGCCGGTCCTGACCGCGACCGACCTGGTCGCCGTGTCGCGCTGGCTCCTCTGGCTGGCCTATCAGGCCGGCGATGGCCTGGCCAAGTGCCGGGCGTCGGGAGCCACCCTGTCGGCGGCCGACGAAGCCGGGCTCGCCAACCGGGCCGTGGCGGCGTCGAACGAATGGGTACTGGCGCCGTGGCGAACGGCTGGTGGCAACACCATCGTGCTGAGCGATCCTCACGGCGAGGTCGACGGGCAGTTCTCGTTCGAGGTCCGGCTCCACGCGGGAGCGCTCGAGTTTGCCGGGTACACGGTGGCCGCGATGCCGCTGCTGGTCCAGACCCGCCGGGTGTCGTGGGGCATGACCACCGGCGCGCCGAGCGTGGCGGATTGCTACGAGGTGACACTGGAGCCGGGTCGCTCCGACCGATACCGCGTGGACGGCGCGCCCCAGCGCCTGATCGAGGAACAGACCCGGATCGAGGTCCAGGGCGCCGCGCCGGTGACCCGGACGCTGGCCTATACCCGGCACAACGGGATTCTCTCGCCGGTGGTGGCCCGGAAGGACGGGAAGGTCTGGGTCGTCAGCACGAGCTACATGGACCGGGCCGGCGACTTCGACGAGGAAGTCTATCGGATGGTGCAGGCCCGGAACATCGCCGAACTCAAGACGGCAATGCGGATCCAGGGGATGTTCCCGCAGAACGTCATGGCGGGCGACGCCGACGGGGCCACGTTCTACGTCCGGGCCGGTCGGACGCCCCGCCGTCCGCCGGGGGTGAACTGGCGGCGGGCGCTCGATGGCAACACGGCCAAGACCGCCTGGCTCGGGATTCACCCGTTCGAGGATCTGGTCCAGATCGAGAATCCCTCGACCGGCTACATGCAGAACAACAACATCGGGCCCGATCGGATGTTCGAGGGCAGTCCGCTCACCCCGGATCGGTATCCGGACTACATCTTCAACGACGAAACCGGCCGGACCAACTCCCGCGGTCGGCGGGCCGTCGAGGTCCTGTCGGGCGCGGTCCGCTTTACCGTCGACGACGCGATCGATCTGGCGCTCGACGAGAAGTGGGTCGACACCGAGCAGTGGCGGGCGGCCCTCCGGAAGAGCATCGCGACCGATCCCGAGCGGCTGCGCCGCCTGTCGCCCGCGGCGCGCCGACTGGCGGACGACCTGCTCCGGTTCGATGGTCATGCCCGGGCCGAGTCGAAGGCGGCGCTCGGCTACTGGTACTGGCGGACCACGCTGCTGGCCCAGGCCGGCGCGGCGGGCACCCGGGCGGTGCTCGACGCCGGAACTCGGGCGGACGAGCCCATCGCCGCCGAGGTGGCCGATCGGGTCACGGCGGCGCTCGAGGGCGCGGTGACCCGGATGGCGGCCGAGGGCCGCGCCGACGCGCGCCTCGGCGACGTCTTCCGGATCGGGCGACCGGGGTCGCCGTCGTATCCGTTAGGCGGCGTGGCGCTGGCGCCGGACGATCGCCGGCTCTGCGAGGGGCTCGCGTCGTGGAACCTGCTCTGCGTCCACACTCTCCGGGCCTTTACCGCCCGGGGGCCGGATTCGAGCGGCCACCGCCTGGCGCAGATCGGCTCCCGCCTCCTCCGGCTGACGGTGTTCAGCGACCCGATCCAGTCGTTCACGCTCCACAACTTCGGTCAGACCGCCCGGGCCGGTTCGCCGCACCGCGACGACCAGGCCCGGCTCACGAGTGAGCGGCGGCTCAAACCGGTGCTGTTCGACCGGGCTGATCTGCTGCCGCGCGTCACGTCCCAGATGACGCTCGAGGTCCCGCCGGCCTGACCGGCGGGATCGAGTCGACCCCTCGCGGCGGCCGGCGGCCCCGCGACCATCCGGAGGATCCACCCGATGCGATCTCGTCGAACCATCGTCGCCCTCTCGTTGCTGGCGCTCGGGGCCGGCCAGGCGGCCGGCCAGCGCGCCGCCGACTGGTCGGTGGCGCAGCCTCGCGGGAAGACCCGGGTCATCGACTTCACCGTCGATCAGGGGACCTACCTGTCGGTCGACCTCGCGCCGGACGGGCGCTGGCTGGTGTTCGACCTCCTGGGCCACATCTACCGCTTGCCGGTCGAGGGCGGGACCGCGGAGAACCTGACCGCGGCGAGCGGCATCGCGCTCAACTATCACCCGCGGATCTCGCCTGACGGGCGGGAGATCGCGTTCGTGTCGGATCGGGGCGGGCAGGACAACCTCTGGGTCATGGGGGCCGATGGCTCCAACCCGCGGCAACTCCTGGCGGACGACGATTCCCGCGCGGCGGAGCCGGCGTGGACGCCGGACGGCCAGGCCATCCTGATTTCCCGGAAGATGAAGTCGCCCTCGGGGTTCTATCGGACCAACGACGAGATCTGGCAGTTTCCCCGTGCGGGTGGGCCGGGCAAGGTCCTGGTCAAGCTGCCGCCGTCGGCGTCGTCCGTCCCGGCGCGGGCCGGCGTCTGGGCCGGGCAGGATCGGGCCCAGTGGCCGTCGATGTCGCCGGACGGCCGGTTCGTCTACTTCCATTCCTCGCTGTTCTCGGGCGCGGATCGCCGGCTCCGGCGGCTCGAGGTCGCGTCCGGTCGGATCGACGATGTCACCGAAACCAAGGATCGCTACCTGACCTGCTGCGGCCGAACGACGTATCCGGCGCGGCTCGGCGAGATCGCGCCCGAGGTGTCGCCCGATGGTCGGTGGCTGGCGTTTGCCCGGAAGATCCCGGGCGCCAAGACCTCGTATCGGGGGCACGAGTACATCGGACGCACCGCGCTCTGGCTCCGCGATCTCACCACCGGGGTCGATCGGGTGGTCATGGACCCGATCACCAACGACGCGATGGACCTCCATCCTGCCTGGGACCATCGCGTGCTCCCGGGGTACTCGTGGGCCCGCGACGGCAAGTCGATCGTGATCACCCAGGGCGGCCGGATTCGGCGCCTCTGGGTCGAGACGGGGCGGGTCGAGACGATTCCGTTCCAGGCCCGCGTGCGGCGGGAAATTTCCGAGATGGCGCG
>JAEUJH010000484.1 GCA_016794825.1 Gemmatimonadota bacterium | reverse complement strand
GACGGCGATGTTCATTCCGTTCCTCACCGTGATCCTGGCCGCGGGGGCGCCACCGGTGCTGGCCGTCGCCACGCTTGCCTACGGCTCCAACCTGACGGCTTCGCTCACTCACTACGGCACGACGACCTCGCCGATCTACTTCGGCGCCCGGTACCATACCCAGCGGGAGTGGTGGACGATCGGTCTGGCCGTTTCGATCCTGACGATCGCCGTGTGGGCGGGGGTGGGTCTGGTGTGGTGGAAGGTGCTCGGCTGGTGGTAGCCGATCATGGACGTCGACGGGCCGCCGGGTGGCGGCGGCCCGTCCAGGCCTCGCTCAGGTGCTTCCGGGAAAGACCTCGCGCAGCCGGGCAATGAGCGCAAGTTCGAAGGCACCGGTCGTGGCGCACGCCACCCGGTCGCGCTGACCGTTAGGAACGTCCACGGCCTCGGCCGTGAACGTCAGCTCGACGCTCGACTGGGTCGGCCCGGTGCGAGCGACCCCGACGACCAGGGTGTAGTAGACGTGCCAGGCATCGGCGTTCGGCCCGGTGAGCCCGGAACCGCACGACAGATATCGCGAGACCGGCACCTTGCCCCAGCGGCCCACCACCCGCTGCCGGGCGGCGGCAAACTGCCGCTGGGTCGGATCGTCCTTCCCTTTGGTGCCGAGCTCGATCAGGTGGGCCCGCAGGACCTGGAACACCGAGTCGGCCGGACCCGCCACCGAGCCGGACGTTTGCCCGTGTTCCGGCTTGAAGTTGAAGCTGCCCCAGGCGGTAATGGTCTCAGGTGGGCGCTGCGCCACCGCGGCAGCCGGACTGGCCACCAGCAGGAGAAGAAGGAGGGTCCGAGAACGCATCGGGGCTCCGGTAGGGGGCTCTCTGAGGGTACTGCCAACCTCGGCCCGATGCAACGCGCGACCGGGCTTCCCGATCCGCGGGCAGCGATATCCGACCTCCAGTCCGGGACGACCGTCGCCCGAAACCGGATCCCCTCAGACGGGAACGACCGTCGCCCGGAACCGGATCCCCTCAGAACCGGCCGACCAGCCCCTTCACCGCGGCGATCAGCTTGGCCGAGTCGTACCCGATCCCGTCGCGGAACACGAACACCGGTGAGCCCATGGCCGCGATCCGCTCGGTGGGGTTGCCCCGCACGACCACCGCGTCAGCCCGCTTCCCGACTTCCAGGGTGCCGATCTCGCTGTCCAGGCCGAGAATCCGGGCCCCGTTCCGACTGGCGATGGTGAGCGCCTCGAGCGGCGTGAACCCCGCTTCGACCAGCAGTTCCAGCTGGCGGACGTTGCCGTAGCCCGCGATGGTGCCGCCATAGCCGGTCGGGTCGCTTCCCGCCCCCAGGATGCCGCCGGCCCGGACGAAATCGCGCTCCCAGCGGAGCGCCGCCTGGAACGCCGCGCCGAACGTGGACGGCTGGGCCGCCACCCGGCGCTGGATCGTCAGGTAGTCCTCCCGGAGTTCCGGCGCGAGCGCTTCGATGGCGCCGGCCGGAACCATCCGGCCCGGAACCATCGTCTCCCAGATCGGCAGGGTCGACGTCA